>JBPCSW010000308.1:0-14851 GCA_051006675.1 Fluviibacter sp. | reverse complement strand
AGCTTGATGCGCGTGTGAAGCGACGGCTTGGACAAGCCGATGCTGACCGTCCGCGCAGGAGGGCAACTCCACCTGTTACTGGCCGTGGAGACACTTCGCGTCCATCTACGCGCAAAGAACAGGTTTACGTCACGCCGGAACGCAAAAAGGCATTGCAGGAAGCAGGAGTTTGGGATGACCCTGAACTTCGGAAGCGTTACCTGCGCCGCTATGCGGAATATGACCGGATGAATGGAACGTCTCGATAGGATTCTTGAAAGGAACGCGAAATGTCAGATGATCGTCTAAAGAAGAGTGTTGATACCGGTCGAGCTTCGCGCGCGGTTTCAGATCGCGCCGTAACGGAGAACCGCAATCTCACGGATGCAGACCGTCTCGATATGTTTCGAGCATCGCTCTTTAACTCTGCCTTGCCTGATTTGCCGGAAATCCCCGGCTACCATATCTGTTGGTTGACTACCAGTAACCCGCGCGATCCGATCCATTCGCGCCGCTCCCTTGGGTATGAGCCAGTAACACCGGAAGATGTGCCGGGGTGGGAATCCACCTCGCTCAAAACCGGCGAATATGCTGGCTGTATCGGGGTGAATGAAATGGTTGCGTTCAAACTGCCTATCCGTCTCTACGAGATGTATATGCACGAGGCGCACGTTGAGCGGCCCCTTCAGGAAGAAGGGAAACTTGCTGACACAGCGGACTTTATCCGTCAGCAGGCTCAGACTGCCGGGGCAGATGTGTTTGAAGGGGATGGCTTGTCAGACATTAGGCGCTCAATGTCCCGGTAACGGGATCACCTGAAACCCTTATGTGAGGAACGAAGCTAATGTCTTCTACTTCTTCTCCGTTTGGGCTGCGGCCGATCTTCTCCCCCATGGGAGTTGTTCGTCCGGTTAATGCCCAGATTAAATCGGCATATCCGACTGATATTTTCCAGTATCAGCCATGCCGCTACGGTCTTTCGACCGACACTGGCTATGAAGGCTATATCGTCGTCGGCGCTGCTGGCGAACGCCTGATTGGCACCTTTATGGGCGTCGAATACACCGATTCGTCGGGTCGTCGTCGTGTCAGTAACTACTGGCCCGCAGGCACCGTCGCTACGGAAATCGTTGCCTACGTCACCACTGACCAAACCATTGTTTATGAGATTCAGGCCAATGCGTCTGTGACCATCGACAAAATTGGTCAGCAGTATGACATCGACTCCGGTTCGGGTACGACCCCAATCGGTCTTTCCAATGTCGCGTTGAATGTGGCTTCTGCGGCTAACTATGCACAGCTTCGCGTTGTTAACGTGTCGAATTACATCGACAATGCTTGGGGTGATGCCTACACGATCGTGCAGGTTCAGATCTCCGAACAGCAGAACACCGCTGACCGCGCGTCTTACTAAGGAGGGCTTGAACCATGGCACTTCCAATGCGTTCTACCGACTTTCGTTCGGTAGTTGAGCCTATCCTGAACGAAACCTTTGACGGCATCTACAATGCCCGTCAGGACGAATGGAAACAGGTCTTCAAGGAACAGCGCGGCATCCCGCGCAACTACCATGAAGAACCCGTGTTGTACGGCTTCGGCGCTGCGCCGGAACTGCCCGATGGCACGGCAGTCACCTATCAGTCGGGTGGCGTTCTGTTCCTCGCGCGCTACGTTTACAAGGTCTATGGCCTTGCGTTCGCGCTCACGAAAGTCCTCGTCGAAGACGGCGACCATATTTCGATTGGTCGTACCTACGCCGAGCATCTTGCCCGTTCGCTCATCGAAACCAAGGAAACCCTTGGTGCCAACATCCTTAACCGTTCGTTCACGGGCGGTGCGTATGTCGGCGGTGACGGCGTGTCGCTCGTTAACACGGCGCACCCGATTGCTAACGGTGGCACGTTCTCGAACCAGCTTTCGACTGCGGCTGCTCTTTCGCAGACCTCGCTCGAACAGATCCTCATTCAGATCCGCAACGCTGTTGACAACAACGGCAAGCGTATCCGTCTTGAGCCTAAAAAGCTGGTCGTTAGCCCGAGCAACTTCTTCCAAGCGGAAGTGCTGCTCAAGTCGGCTCTTCGCACTGGCACCAATAACAACGATGTGAACCCGCTCGTCACGACCGGCGTTCTCTCGGGTGGTCAGGCGAACCTGTCGCGTCTTACATCCACCACAGCTTGGTGGGTTGAGACGGACGCGCCGGAAGGTCTCAAGCTCCTCATGCGCCGTCCGCTCGAAAAGAGCATGGAAGGCGATTTTGAGACCGATTCGATGCGCTATAAGGCAACCGAGCGTTATATTTTTGGTTGGACCGACCCGCGCGGCGTTTACGGCACACCGGGCGTCTAAAAACTAACGGCAGGGGGGTGGCGAAAGTCACCCCTTTGCTGCATTATGCAGACAGTGAAACAGGTCATGCTTTTCAAGGAGAAGACCAATGGGACAACAAGTTGATGATCTCTGGATGGGCAATGCGACCGGCCCCCAGACGAACTCGTGGGCAGGCCCCGGCACGATTGGCCGTGGCGTAGGCCCCCTCGGCCGCGTTTACATTTTTGACATTGTTCCCGCGACCGCTTCGGCTACGGCCGTTTGCGCAGCACAGGCAATTGCCGGTGCGGGCAATGCGACGATCAATGGCGCCTCGGCTTCTGGCGGCGTTGCCACGCTTGATGTGGCCCGTGCAGTCAATGTGGACTCGTCCGGGGCTGGCGACACAACCCAGACGGTGACAATTACTGGCACCGACTATTGGGGTCAGGCTCAGACCGAAGAGATCGCCATGAATGGCACGACCGCTGTGGCTGGCCTCAAGGCTTTTAAGACTGTTACGGCAGTTGCAGTTGACGGCGCTCTTGCAGGCAATCTTACGGTTGGTTCGACCGATGTGTTCGGCCTTCCTTACCGCGTGACTGATGCTGGTTATATCCTGCGTGCTGGTTGGGCTGGCGCTTTGGCTGATGATGCTGGCACTTTTGTTGCCGCTGACACAACGTCTCCGGCTACTGCCACTACGGGCGATGTGCGTGGAACATTTGACCCGTCATCGGCTGCAAATGGTTCCCGCCGCCTTGTGTTGGCACTTGGCTTGACTGCATTGCAGGCTGGTCCGAACGCCACCCAGACGGGCGCTATCGGCGTCACCCCGGCCTAATTGGATTGAGGGGGGCTACGGCCCCCTTCTCCTAATCCTTGGAGGCTTAGATGCGCCCTATTCAGCAGACAATTACCCTTGCAGCCGCTTCGGCAAACGGCATCGCAACCGCTCAAACGCCCGGCCTCAACGCCAATTTGACGTTGAACGGCTCGTTTGTTTCTGGCGGTATTGCGACGTTGACGCCGCCACGTTCAGTCACTTTGGCTAGCACTAGCGATTTCAGCGCGGTTGTTTTTACAATCTACGGTTATGACGAGAATAATTACCCCGCAATCGAGGTAGTTGTTGGTCCGAATAACAACACCAAAACGTCCACTACCAACTTTAAGACCGTCACGCGGATCGCCACGGACAGCCCCGGCACGTTCACGACCGAAACCGTTACTGCTGGCGCGGAAGCCTCTGGGATTGGCAACGGTCCTTGGTGGCCGCTTGATCTTTACAATCCCAATCAGGTCACGACCATTTCGGTCAACATCCTGACGGGTTCGGCTACCTATTCGGTCGAATACACTAACGAAGATCCGTTCGATACGACGATCACACAGTTGGCAGTGGCTCACCCGGCCGCCGCTTTTGCTGGTGCATCGACGGATCAGACGCACTTCACGACCACCCTTATGCGTGCGGTTCGTGTCAATTATGCCTCTGGCACCGGCACGGTTCGCGTCACCGTCACTCAGCAGTCAACGGTGTAACATGGCTAAGACCCCGGCTTGGCAGCGCAAGGAAGGTAAAAGCCCTAGCGGCGGCCTTAACGCCAAAGGCCGGGCGTCTGCCAAGGCACAGGGCATGAACCTTAAAGCGCCTAGCAAAGACACGGACAATCCGCGTCATAAATCGTTTTGCGCTCGTTCTGCGGGACAAATGAAGATGTGGCCGGAAGCTGCTAAAGACCCAGAAAGCCGATTGCGTAAAGCGAGGCGTAAATGGGGATGTTAGTTTGCACACGTTGTAAAACGGAAAAGCCCGCGACAAACGAGTTTTTCCCGTTGCATAACAAAAAAGCCAATGGGCTTGATAGCTGGTGCCGGTCATGCCGGTCAGCTTATCGTAGCAACATTCGTCGCGGTCAGTATCGCCATTCGGTTGATGATGATACTTTGGCAAATATGATTAGCAGCACTTTTGAGTGCGTTATTTGCGGTAAAGAATCAGAACGGTTAATGGTCGATCACGATCATAAAACTGGTCAGGTTCGTGGTTTACTGTGTAGCGAGTGCAATTTGGGTTTGGGCAAATTTAAGGATGATCCAGTGCTTTTGCAGCACGCTCGGATTTATCTTTTGGCAAACCAAAATGCTCCAGAAGCCGAGGCATTTTTGAGGGAACACGCCCAATGAAAAAGCCGTTCTGGGATACAAAGAACCCTAAGAAAGAATCAAAGTCGCTGACGCCTGCACAGAAGGCTTCGGCTAAGGCTCGGGCTAAAGCGGCCGGTCGCCCTTATCCTAATCTGGTAGATAATGCGGCGGCTGCTCGGAGTAAAAAGAAATGAGCGATAAGAACTGGATCAAGGGCGCTATCAAAAAGCCCGGTGCGTTGCGTAAAACTCTGGGCGCCAAAAAAGGTGAGCCGATCCCGGCCGCCAAACTTGAAAAGGCCGCTCATTCCAAAAACCCCACAACAGCAAAACGGGCTAATCTGGCTCTGACGCTGCGCTCGATGAAAAAGGGCAAATAAAATGGCTAAAGGTTTTAAGTTTCCTGCCCCAAAAGGTTTTGCCAAAGGCGGCATGTGCAGCCCCAAGGGCGCTAAAGGATATGCCAAGGGCGGCGGTCCAATTAAAGGCACCAACATTGAAGCGTCTGATCTTTATGATACGGACAATGACATGGCTTCGGTCGAAGCGGGCCGTAATGTTCCGCGCATAACCAAAAATCCAATGCGTTCTGAAAGCACAGAGCGCGCTCGCATGATGCGGAAAACAATGGAAGAAGCTGGTGAATACGCCAGCGGCGGCAAAGTCGCCATGAAGAAAATGAAATCAGGCCGCACCTTTGCCAAAATCAAAAAAGGCTATGCCGATGGCGGCGAAGTCGAGACGGAACAGACCGCCTCGAAAGCAACGCGGGTAAAGATGCCGCGTGGCGCAAAAGCCCCTATGCAGCGTGCTAAAGCCGTTCCAGTTGCTTCTCGCCAGCCTATGATCCAACCGCAGGCCCCGGTTTCGGCTGCTGCGCCGTTGGCTATGCGCGGCCCTGCTCCGTCGCCCTTGTCGCGTGTCGCTAGTGCGGCTCCGCGCATGGGTATGAAGATGGGCGGTAAAGCGAAGAAGTGCTAAATGGCAACCTCTGGGACAGTTTCTAAGACGGTATTCAATACGGGGCGGGTCATTGACCACGCCTACCGTCGCTGTCGTGTGCCGCCTGAGACCGTATCCAGTGAGATGCTACAGATTGCTCAAGACAATCTGTATCTCTTGTTTTCGATGCTCCCCAACATGGGGATTCCACTTTGGACTATCGAAAGATACGTTCTGCCGTTTTATCAGGGGCAAGCCAATATCATACTGCCTTTGGGAACGATTGACGTCCAAAATTATAACTATCGGACGATCTCTCGATACACTGGCGCCACCGTTTCATCGAGCGGTGGTGTTGCTGATTATGCCAGCGATAATGATCTGTTGACCGGGTGCGCTCAAACGTCGCCTAACGGTTCCATCATGACCGATATTTTCCAGCCCGTGTTTGTCTCGACCCTTGGGGTCAACATGAAGACGGCAGGAACATATACGCTGACGTTTGAATACTCGAACGATCTTGTGACATGGACGTCTGTTGTGGCGCCGGGTGCTGTGGCTTATGCGGCTGGCGAATGGCAATGGTATGACCTTGATCCGCAGATTTATGCCCAATACTGGCGCGTTCGAGAAAGCGGCGGCGCTACGCTCGATGTTGCCGAGTTTGTGGTTGCTGGCAATCCCAATGAAATTCCATTGGCTCGATTGAACCAAGACGATTATACCAACCTGCCTAACAAGGCTTTCCAAGGCCGTCCTTTGCAGTTTTGGCTTGATCGTAAGGTGAACCGGCCGGTGATGCGCCTATGGCCTGTCCCCAATGCGGCTGCTGCTTATGCTCAGTGCGTTGTGTGGGTTGAACGCTATATCCAAGATGTTGGGACGCTGACTCAAGAGATCGAAGTCCCGCAACGCTGGTATGATGCGATTGTGTCTCAGTTGGCCTTGAAACTGGCTCTTGAGACGCCGCAGGTCGATCCATCCATGATCGGCATCCTTACGCCTATCGCGGATAGAGCGTTGTCCTTGGCCCAGATGGAAGAGCGGGATAATTCGCCGGTTATGTGGACGCCTAACATTGCACCTTATACGAGGTAAGCGATGGGCATTTGGCTTAACACACGCGGAAGAACGACTCTTGGAATCGGGATATGCGACCGATGCAAGCGGAAGTTTTCGCTCGACGATCTTTATAAAGACGGCAACAGCCCCGGCCTCCGTGTTTGTTTGGCAGATAAAGATGAGCTTGACCCGTATCGCCTTCCTGCGCGGCAGCCCGAAAAAATTACTTTGGCGTTTGTTCGCCCTGACGCGGATATTGCTACTGATCCGGCTGGCGTCATTACGCAGAACAACGACCAATTTATCATCACCGAAGATGATAACGGATATTTGATCCCATGAGCGTCCCATCAAATCTAATCCCGACCCGCATATCTCAGCTTCCGGTGGCTACGACACCGCAACTGACAGATACGACGCTCATCGTTCAGGGCGGCGTAACCAAGCGCACATCGCTTGGTGACATGACAGCGATTGTCACCGTCCCGCCAACTCGCGCAATTTATACTGGTACAGGGTTGGCTGGAGGCGGCGACCTATCAGCCAACCGGACGCTGTATATTGATGATACTGGCGTTGTGGCAGGCACTTATGGCTCTTCGACGCTTGTTCCGATTTTGTCGGTTAATGCACAAGGCCAGATTGTCTCCGCCAGCACCACGGCGTTCACGGTTGATTTTTCCAACATACAAAACAAGCCCACTACGTTGTCTGGCTATGGCATCACCGATGCGCAGCCTTTGGACAACAATTTGACGGCTTTGGCTGGTGTCGGGGTCACTGGCCTATTGGTTCGGATTGATGGCACCACAGCCACCGCCCGCACTATTATTGGCGGCACGGGCATTGACGTCACTAATGGCGACGGCATCTCTGGAAATCCCACGATTGCGCTTGATAGTACGGGAGTTACGCCGGGAACATTTGGTTCGGCAACCACAACGCCTGTTATTACTATCGACGCCCAAGGCCGTATTACAACATCCGGTCAAATTACCATTTTGCCAGATTGGACTAGCATCCAAAACACGCCAACAACTTTGGCTGGATATGGCATTACAGATGGCGTCCCCAATACGCGCACGGTAACTGGGATAAATTCTATCTCTGGTGGCGGCCCTTTAAGTGGGGATCTGGTTTTTGAATTGGTCAACGACCAAGCAAATCCGGGCAGTGCGCTATATTACGGCACCAATGCTTTTGGCGTTAAAGGTTGGTTTTCATTCTCGGCATTAGGCGGTGGAACAGTTACATCAGTCGGCCTGTCGATGCCGTCGATTTTCACTGTCACAAATAGCCCGGTCACAACATCCGGCACGTTGACGGCCGCTTTGAATACGCAAAGCACAAATTTGGTGTTTGCGGGACCATATTCCGGTGCCGCCGCCGTACCAACATTCCGCTCGCTTGGTACGGACGATTTGCCGGTAATTGGCCCAAGCAAAGGCGGCACAGGGTTAAGTTCTTTTGCCGTGGGGGATCTTCTTTATGCCGACACCACAACGTCCCTTGCCCGGTTGGCTGATGTTGCCGTGGGCAACGCTTTGCTTTCTGGTGGTATTGGCGTTGCTCCTGCTTGGGGCAAAGTCGACCTAACCACCACGATTACCGGCACGCTCCCAATTGCCAATGGCGGCACTGGCGCGACAGATGCCGCGACAGCACGTTCAAATCTTGGCGCGGCGGCAAGTGGCGCTAATACAGATATTACATCTCTTGGCGGGATCACGGGTGCTATTACAACGCCAACTTATATCCAGTTTAACACATCGCCAACCGTAGCATTGGCTGCTGGTCGTTTGTGGTGGGACGTTACTGGAACGCTCAATATTGGCATGGGGGGTGGAAACATAACCCAACAGGTGGGTGAAGAGCTTTTTGTTTACGGCAAAGCCTCGGCCGCGATTAACGATTCTCCGTTGCGGATCATTTATCAAACTGGGACGGTTGGATCGTCAGGCGCCATTACATTTGCTCCCACCGTTGCTGGAATTACTAATGGCGATCGCATTATCGGCGTTGCAACTGAGCCGATAGCTTTGAATGGTTTTGGCCGCGTCACCAGCTATGGTGTTGTGCATGGCATTACAACGAACGGCACTGCCTATGGTGAAACATGGGCTGATGGTGATGAAATTTGGTATAACCCGGTAACGGGCAACCCAACCAATGTAAAACCATCCGCGCCAAACATTAAGGTTTTGGTTGGCGTCCTTATTAAAGCAGGCAGTGGCGGATCTGGCTCGATTGCCGTTGAGATCAATCATGGTTCGGTTCTTGGTGGAACCGACAGCAACGTCCAGATTACTGGTACGCCATCCAACCTTAGCCTGCTTCAATACGATGGCGTCCTTGGTTATTGGAAGAATGTCGCGGCTTCGTCGGTCGCAACCGGGACTGCAACCAATATCGCAGGCGGGACGGCAAATCAGATCCCGTATCAGACGGGTGCTGGGGCAACGTCATTTATTGTCGCCCCCACGGTCTCGAACACCTATCTGAATTGGTCTGGCTCTGCCTTTCAGTGGTCCGCAAACCCACTTGGAACGGTCACATCGGTTGACGTTTCAGGTGGAACAACCGGTCTGACTTTCTCTGGCGGCCCCATCACGACTTCCGGTACGATTACCATGGCCGGGACGCTGGCGGCTGTGAATGGCGGCACGGGCATCACGGGGTATGTGGTTGGCGATCTCCTATTTCCCAATACAACGACCACGCTCGACAGGCTCGCGGCCGGGACGTCTGGCTATCCACTTCTGAGCAACGGCGCCGGGACAAGCCCCGGTTACAATAAACTCAATGTGGGGACCGCCGCGACCGGAACATTAGCTGTCGCCAATGGCGGAACGGGCGGAACAACAATTGCCCAAGCGCAGACCAACTTGCAGGTTGATCCGGCAGGGACCGCTCTCGCTTTGGCTATGATCTTGGGTTAATATCTAACGGAAACAAGGGTTTCGAGCATGGCAAACACATTCACCCGCAAAGTCAGCCGAAACGTCGGCGCATCGGCCACTCAGGTCGGTTCT
Organism: Fluviibacter sp.; assembly: GCA_051006675.1. Taxonomy (GTDB): domain Bacteria; phylum Pseudomonadota; class Gammaproteobacteria; order Burkholderiales; family Rhodocyclaceae; genus Fluviibacter. The sequence goes on along the minus strand of JBPCSW010000308.1, from coordinate 5,376 downwards.
TATACGGTTGGCGCGGCAGCCTCTGCCACCGTCATTGGCATGACGGTCTGCAACACCACAGGCAACGCAATCACGGTGGACGTTTATCACTATGATGGCGCCAACGCGACGTATCTGGTCAAAGCTGCCCCAATTAATGTTGGCGGCACGTTGGTTCCGGTCGGCGGCGATCAAAAGCTGGTCCTGATTACCGGCGATTCGGTCTATGTGCAGTCAAGCGCCGCAACATCGGTCGATGTTGTGATGAGCGTGTTGGAGATCACCTAATATGGCGTATATCGGTTATACAACCACAGTAACCCAACCGCGCACACGTTATATTGGATCGCTCCCTGTTAATGGAGCGCCAAATTTTGACGGCAGCGGCAACACGACCATAGCCGGATACCTCCGGTTGTCCGGTTCTGCATCGGGCTATGTCGGGTTCCAAGGCGCTTCAGCCGCAGGTAGCACCACCTACATTCTTCCTTCGGCCGATGGCACCACAGGGCAGGTTCTATCGACTAACGGATCTGGAACGCTATCGTGGCTAACCCCATCTTCTGGGCTTTCACCCAGTTCGCCCAACACTTTTACGGCTCTTCAAACATTCAGCGGATCCACTTCAGTTCTGGCCATGGCACTGAAGAATGCGGCAGAGTTGGCGACTGTGTCGGCGACCGCAGCCACAGGTACGATTAACTACGACGTCACAACGCAATCCGTTCTTTACTACACCACCAACGCCTCTGGAAATTTCACGCTCAACTTCCGCGCCAGCAGCGGCACATCTCTTAACACTGCAATGGCCACGGGCGACAGTGTGACTGTTGCGTTTCTCAATACCAACGGGGGAACGGCATACTACAACAGCGCCGTACAGGTTGACGGCGCGTCTGTCACACCGAAGTGGCAAGGCGGGACAGCTCCGTCTTCCGGAAACGCAAGTTCCATCGACATCTATGTTTACACCATTGTAAATACCGCTAGCGCGACATTTACCGTCGCTGCTTCACATACCAAATTCGCATAAGGGGCTTAGAGTATGCCGCTCGTTTCTCGTCAGCGTGCAGCTTCATCCCGCGGATTCGGAGAGTTTGCCTTATCTCAGTCTCAAGCAAAATATATTGAAGATTATTTTTCTTCGTACACATATACGGGTCTTGGTGGAACTCAATTCATTACTACAAATGTTCCGTTGGCTTCTACCGCGCAATGGAATACTTTTACGCTGCAAAATACCCCAACATCAAACAACCAATATGGGCAAGCCTCCGCAACAGATTCTTCTGGAAATGTCTATGTTTTGGGTAATAGGTCCTCTACAACTTGTTTTATAGCAAAATATAATTCGTCCGGTGTCTTGCAGTGGCAAAATAACGTCACGGCTGACTATCTTTACGACATAGCTATTGATGCATCAGATAACATTTATATTTGCGGTCAAGCATATACTAGTCCGTACAGCTACGGGTTAGTTGCCAAATTAAACACTTCTGGGAGCATAGTATGGGCGTCAAGAATTTATGAAAGAAACACGCAATTTTATGCTGTGACATTTGATACGTCTGGAAATGTCTACGCTGCTGGAAATTCAACTAACGGGACATATACCTATGCGCTCCTCGTAAAGATAAATTCATCTGGTTGAACAACGTGGTCAAATTTAGCACATTATTCTTTTACGAATGTTTACACTTGTTCTGGCAATGGGGTTGCCGTTGATTCGGCAGGAAATGTTTACTTGTCAGGGTATTATTCTAACGATTCAGTAGGTCCCGTAACCGGGTTCCTGCAAAAATTTGATTCAACTGGAACAAGTGTTTGGGCGCGCTCTTTTATCCTTACAAATTCTTCTGGTAAAAAAGTAAGGATTGATTCGTCGGATAACATTTATGTTTTTTCAACTGGAACATCTGGGGGGTATCAGGTAGCAATTGTATTAAAATATAATACGTCAGGTACCCTGCAGTGGCAAAGACAGATTTCTTATTCATCGGCCAATCTTAACGCCAATGATATGTCCTTGGACCCATCTGGAAATATTTATCTAACAGGATCAGCGCCGGCTTATACTGGGTACAATTCAATTTTTGTAATTAGCTATAATTCATCTGGGACGGTCCGGTGGCAGAACCAATTTGCTTATGTCAACTCAAATTGGACATATGTAGGATATGGCGTTTGTGCGAATGCAACAAATGTGTATGCCACAGGCGTCTCAAATCAAGGTACGTATTCAATTACTACTTTGAAACTGAAGTCTGACGGTACTGCATCAGGTGGTAATGCATTTTTAACTGCTTTCCCCGGTTCTCTTACGGCTTCCTCTGGGTCTGCTACTGCATCAAGCATTGGAATGGGTACGGCAACACCATCGGTGGTTTCTACCTCATCTTCGATTGCCGTTTCAACGTCATCTATGACGGCAACAACATACACGCAAAATGAAGTGCTTTCATCAAGTGGTCTTGTTTGGATAAAAGGGCGCAGCGGAGCCACAGACCACGCCTTGTTTGATACTGTTCGTGGCGCAACAAATGATATTGCTACAAACTTAACTTCTGCACAAACAACGCAATCTACGGGCCTAACTTCGTTTAGTGCAAACGGGTTTACTATCGGATCTCTTGCTAAGGTAAACACTTCTTCTGCAACATATGTTGCATGGAGCTGGAGAGAGACACCAAAATTTTTTGATATAGTTCAATTCACAGGAACTGGAGTTGCAAGAACGATCTCCCATAATCTTGGTTCCGTTCCCGGAATGATTATAGTCAAACCTACGAGTGAATCTGGAAGCTGGGTTTGCTATCATCGGATAGTTGGAAACGCATCTGCTTTTGATATAAACGCCGCTGCTGGTTCCTACGCGTCTACCGCTTGGAATAGCACAACCCCAACAGACACGGTATTTAGCTTGGGGGCAAATACAACTGTTAATAAATCAGGGGCAACATATATTGCATATATATTTGCTCACAATGCCGGTGGGTTTGGTCTCACCGGAACAGACAATGTGATTTCTTGCGGATCGTTTGTTCCAGACGTTACTCCTGTGACGGTCACGTTAGGGTGGGAGCCGCAACTTATTTTTTATCAAAACATAACTGCACCCGGTGGAAGTCCTATTATATTTGATAACATGCGTGGGATGTATGCTACTGGTGGTAATTCGGCAAGATTGAATATTGACAGCAGTGGAGCTGAATCTAATTCGTTTAACTACGCAAACATCACTTCGACGGGATTCACAGTTCCCAGTGGACTAACCACCGGAGCAACATATATGTACGTTGCGGTTAGACGCGGACCTATGAAGGTTCCAACTTCTGCAACGACTGTTTTTAATCCAGTTGTGTATACGGGAAGCAACTCAGCTAGAACAATTAGCGCAGGATTTGCTCCCGATGGTGTTTGGTTCTCTAATAGAACCGCAGTTTATTGGGGCCAAAATACAACGGTGTTTGATCGTCTGCGCGGGTTCTTCTATTCCGTCTCTTCCGGAACAATCGCAGAAACAGACCTAACACCATTCGTAACCGGGTATGGTCCCACAGGAATTGATATAACAATTTCTGGTATGAATAATGCCAGCGCCGGGGCAAATGCTTATGTAGATTATTTCTTTGGACGAGCGCCGGGATTTATGGATTTGGTTACTTATACCGGTAATCTAACATCCAGAACAATTTCCCATAACCTTAACGCCGTTCCAGAATTAATTATTTTCAAAAGTAGAAGCGCAACAGGGGCTTGGTTTGTTTATAACGCGACAATAGGAAGTGGCCAATACTTAATTGGAAACACTGCCTCTGGCGCTGCAGCAAGCACGGCTATTTTCAATAATACTTCTCCAACAAGCAGCGTATTTTCAATTGGGGCTAACTCAACCAGCAATCAAAGTGGGACTAATTATATTGCTTATCTTTTTACAAGCTGCACCGGAGTGTCAAAAGTCGGTACTTATACAGGCACCGGTGCAACGCAAACCATTAGCTGCGGATTTACGGGGGGCGCACGATTTGTGTTAGTAAAGCGCACTGATAGTTCGGGAGATTGGTATATCTGGGATAGTTCCCGCGGCATGGTTGCGGGAACTGACCCGTCAACATTATTTAACAGTGCGGCTGCCGAAGTAAACGCAAACAGCGTTTATACTACAACTGGCGGGTTTCAGATTGTAAGCACAGCATCTGGAATTAATGCTTCTGGTGGAACCTATATATATCTAGCAATCGCGTAGGAACGGGAACATGACAAACTACGTCGAAGTCAACGCAGACAATCAGATTATCACTTACCCATATACGTTCTCGTCTTTGCAGACAGAGAACCCTTATACCAACTTTGGCGACAACCAAGACGTTATGTATTGGTTCCCGCAAACAAATGCTGCGACGGAATTGGGGTATCAGCTATTCCCAGTGTTAGAAACGCCAGCGCCACCATATGACCCTTTGACGCAATATGTGGTTCCCGGCTCTCCGGCTGAAACTGATGGGCAATGGTACACGACATGGACTGTTGTAACATATACGCCAGAGCAGCAGGTTTATCAGGACAACCTCCGCAAGCAGGCCAATAAACAACAGGCCAGCCAGCTTCTTTCTGCCACCGATTGGACGTCTATTCCATCTGTTGCAGATCCGGCTCAATCAAATCCATATTTGGCTAACCAGAACGCTTTTTTTGAATATCGCAATCAGCTTCGTCAGATTGCCGTTAATCCACCAGTAGTTGTTGATCCGTGGCCTACTGAGCCGGATGAGGTTTGGGAAACAGCCCCATAAAGGAGAATATGATGGCTGACATTAATACGCATGAAATCCAGATTGCGATGACGGTCCAGCAGGCTAACGCGCTTTTGATGGCGCTTGGTTCTTTGCCTTATGGAACGTCCGCAGCGTTGATTGGCTTGATCCAGCCGCAGGCGCAAAGACAGGTGGATGAATATCTGCAAGACAACCCACCGCCAGCCGAAGAAAAGGCAGCTTGACCGTGGCGCGAGCGGTTAAAAAGATTGACGTAGGAGCCGCCCCCAAGGCGGCTTCTGCTGCATTGGCAGTTCCTAAACAGAAACGCCTCACCTCTGACCCAGACTTTCGCAGCCTCAAGGAGAAGGTTGCCGATACTGCCAAGCGCCTTAATAAACTAGAGACGCAGGCGGCTAAGGCGGAACGCTTCATCATCCAGAGAGAGTGGACCGGGAAAGTCTTGGCTACGGCATGGACGGTTATGGTCGCCGTTGTATCGGTAGCCATTACCTTATTGGTGAAGTGGTGAAGTTCATGGATATGCAGGCAATTCTCAATATGGCCGCTGCGGTCGCCTTCTCGGTTGCCGGGTGGTTTGGCCGACAATTGTGGGACGCTATGGCAGCTTTGCGGTCTGACC
>JBPCSW010000307.1:0-24620 GCA_051006675.1 Fluviibacter sp. | reverse complement strand
CCGCCGAGTTAATACGACAACTTGCAGGGCGGGGCGCATCAGAAATGATGGCCGAATCTGCTAAAGCGTCCCTCGCTCGAACCGATCCCCGGAGCAGGACACGCCCCACCGGCATAGCATCGCCGGAACAAGTCCACCGGGGATTTGTTGTTTCTGGAGTATTTAAATGAGCGAGTTTCTCTTTTCATCCGAGTCCGTCTCGGAAGGCCATCCCGATAAAGTTGCGGATCAGATCTCTGATGCCATCCTCGACGCCATCCTGGCCGAAGATCCTAAAGCCCGTGTTGCTTGCGAAACGCTGGTATCAACCGGCCTGGTTGTTATCTCTGGCGAGATCACCACATCGGCCCACATTAACTACCGCGAAATCGCACAGGACACAGTGCGCCGCATCGGTTACGACAACTCCGACATCGGCTTCGACTACAAGTCGTGCGCCATCCTGACGGCCATTAACCGCCAGAGCCCGGACATTGCCCAAGGCGTGAACGAAGGCGAAGGCCTCGATCTGGACCAGGGTGCTGGTGACCAGGGTCTGATGTTCGGTTACGCCTGCCGCGAAACGCCGACCCTGATGCCGTTCCCGATTTTCTACGCACACCGCATCATGCAGCGCCAGGCTGACCTGCGCCGCGACGGCCGCCTGCCTTGGCTGCGTCCGGATGCCAAAAGCCAGCTGACCGTGCGTTATGTGGACGGCAAGCCAGTCGCTATCGACACGGTGGTGGTTTCGACCCAGCACGACGCTGACGTGACCCACAAGCAGATCGAAGAAGCGGTAATCGAAGAGATCATCAAGCCCGTACTGCCTGCCGAATTTATCAACGACAAGATCCGTTACCTGATCAACCCGACCGGCCGCTTTGTGGTCGGCGGTCCACATGGTGACTGTGGCCTGACTGGCCGCAAGATCATCGTTGATACCTACGGTGGCGCAGCCCACCACGGTGGTGGCGCCTTCTCGGGTAAGGATCCGTCGAAGGTGCACCGCTCGGCTGCTTACGCCGGTCGTTATGTGGCCAAGAACATCGTTGCTGCCGGCCTGGCCGACAAAGCCGAGGTGCAAGTCGCTTACGCGATTGGCGTTGCCAAGCCGGTGTCGCTGATGGTCAACACCTTTGGCACCGGCAAGATCAGCGACGAAAAGATTGCTGCGCTGGTGGCAGAGCACTTCGACTTGCGTCCGAAGGGCATCGTGCAAGCGCTGGATCTGCTGCGTCCGATCTACTCGAAGACCGCTGCTTACGGCCACTTTGGCCGCGAAGAGCCGGAATTCACCTGGGAGTGGACCGACAAGGCTGACGCACTTCGCGCTGCCGCCGGTCTGTAAACCTCGGTAACTCATTGATCCCGGACGCCTATTTGGGCGGTCCGGGATTTTTTTCCTCAGTTTCTGATATCATTCGTCCATTCCGAGGAGCGCTGCGACGCAGAAACTTCTGCTGCCAGGCTCGGATCTGATTAACTGCGCTCACCTGACCAACCTGCGGGGTTGGTGGATCAGGTGAAGACCGCAGACTATGCAACACAAGTTCAACGGCTTACTTCTGATTTACGCCCTGCTTTGCTTTAGGGAAAAGGAAGCTCTATGAACGCAACACAAAAAGATTACGTCATTGCCGATATGTCGCTGGCCGATTGGGGCCGTCGCGAGATTCTGATTGCCGAAACCGAAATGCCGGGCCTGATGGCGATCCGCGAAGAATTCGCTGCCACTCAGCCGCTGCGTGGCGCGCGCATCACCGTTTCGCTGCACATGACCATTCAAACCGCCGTGCTGATCGAAACCCTGCAAGCACTGGGTGCCGAAGTGCGCTGGGCCTCATGCAACATCTTCTCGACGCAGGACCATGCTGCTGCCGCAATTGCCGCCAAAGGCACGCCGGTATTTGCCGTTAAGGGCGAGTCGCTGGAAGACTACTGGGATTACACCCACCGCATTTTCGAGTGGACCGACGGCGGTTACTCGAACATGATTCTTGATGACGGCGGCGATGCCACGCTGCTGCTGCACCTGGGCGCCAAGGCTGAAAAAGATCTGGCCGTGCTGAACAATCCGGGTAGCGAAGAAGAGCGCATCCTGTTTGCCGCCATCAAGGCCAAGATTGCCGTTGATCCAACCTGGTACTCCGTACGTCTAGGCAAGATCAAGGGTGTTACCGAAGAAACCACCACCGGCGTACACCGTCTGTATCAGATGCATGCCCGTGGCGACCTCAAGTTCCCTGGCATTAACGTCAATGACTCGGTGACCAAGTCGAAGTTCGACAACCTCTACGGTTGCCGCGAATCGCTGGTCGATGGCATCAAGCGCGCCACCGACGTGATGATTGCCGGCAAGGTGGCCGTTGTTGCTGGTTACGGCGATGTGGGCAAGGGCTCGGCTCAAGCACTGCGCGCCCTCTCGGCGCAAGTGTGGGTGACTGAGATCGATCCGATCTGCGCCCTGCAAGCCGCGATGGAAGGCTACCGCGTTGTGACGATGGAATATGCCGCTGAACACGCCGACATCTTCGTCACCACGACCGGTAACTTCCACGTCATCACCCATGACCACATGGTGAAGATGAAGAACAATGCCATCGTCTGCAACATCGGTCACTTCGACAATGAAATCGACGTTGCCTCGATCGAAAAATATCAGTGGGAAGAAATCAAGCCGCAGGTCGATCACGTGATCTTCCCGGACGGCAAGCGCATCATCCTGCTGGCCAAGGGTCGCTTGGTCAATCTGGGTTGCGGTACGGGTCACCCATCTTACGTGATGAGCTCGTCGTTCGCTAACCAGACGATCGCCCAGATCGAGCTGTGGACCGAGCGCGATACCAACAAGTACCCGGTTGGTGTTTACACCCTACCTAAGCACCTCGATGAGAAAGTGGCTCGCCTACAGTTGAAGACACTGAACGCACAGCTCACCGAACTCACCGATCAGCAAGCAGCGTATATTAGCGTCAGCAAATCTGGCCCATACAAGCCAGAACACTACCGCTACTAATCCAAGGAAACCTTCACCATGAAACTGCTGTTGACCTGGGCACTGAATGCCGTCGCGCTGCTGCTGGTACCGTACATTGTGCCGGGCATCCACATCGAGAGCTTCGGCTCTGCGCTGATTGCCGTCGTTATTCTGGGTCTGGTCAACGCAGTCATTCGCCCCATCTTCATCCTGCTCACGCTACCGGTGACCCTGCTCACGCTAGGTCTGTTCCTGTTTGTGATTAACGCGATGATGTTCTGGTGGGTGGGTGACCTGCTCAGTGGTTTCAGGGTTGAAGGATTCTTTGCTGCCCTATTTGGTTCTATTGTTTACAGCATCGCCAGCTGGTTCCTCTCGTCGCTGACGGAGCAACCACGCGTCGAACGCGTCTGATACCTGCCGGACTTTTGAATGACTCAGCCTTCTGTTGAACTCTCCGTCGAATACTTTCCGCCACAAACGCCGGAAGGTCTAGACAAGCTGCGCCTTGTCCGCGAAAAACTGGCCGTACTCGAGCCAACGTTCTGTTCCGTCACCTATGGTGCCGGCGGTTCCACTCGCGAGCGTACATTCGCTGTCATTCGCGAAATGGTGGATGAAGGCATCGATGCCGCACCGCACCTCTCGTGCATCGGCTCTACGCGGGACAGCATCCGTGAAATTCTCGACGAATACCTGGAACTGGGCATCCGCCGTATCGTAGCCCTGCGCGGCGACCTGCCCTCAGGCATGGCCGAAGCCGGTGAGTTCCGCTACGCCAACGAGCTGGTTGAGTTCATCCGTGAAACCACGGGCGATCACTTCAGCATTGAAGTGGCTGCCTACCCGGAGTGGCACCCGCAAGCCCGCACACCGGCCGATGACCTGCGCGCCTTCGTCAACAAGATGAACGCCGGTGCCGACTCGGCGATCACCCAGTACTTCTTCAACGCCGACGCCTATTTCAATTTCGTCGAAGCCGCGCGTAACGCCGGTGTCACCCAACCGATCGTGCCTGGCATTATGCCGATTAGTGGCTTTACCAAGCTGGCCCGCTTCTCGGATGCCTGCGGCGCCGAGATCCCGCGCTGGATGCGTCGCACACTGGAAAGTTACGGCGACGACACCGACAGCATCAAAGCGTTTGGCCTGGATGTCGTTACTGACCTTTGCGAACAGCTGATTGAAGGGGGTGCGCCTGGGCTGCATTTCTACACCATGAATCAGTCGGCGCTGACATTGGAAATCTGCCGCCGTCTCGGCCTGTAATTTGACCGATTAAGCCTCGATTTATTCTTACTAAATCAGCGCACACAAAAACCCTACATTTTTCTGGTCTTTGGGGCGTTTTGTGTTTTACACTAGCCATACAGTTAACCAACTCATCAACTGTCCAGATTCGCGTACTCACTATCAGGAGACATACAACATGAAAGCCATGCTCGTAATCGCCGCTGCTGCCGGCGCACTTCTTGCCCAGAACGCTATTGCCGCTGATGGTAAAGGCACCTACACCAAGGCTTGCGCTAGCTGCCACGCTACCGGCGCCGCCAATGCACCAAAATTCGGCGACAAGGCTGCATGGGCACCACGCATCAAGACTGGTATGCCTGCACTTTACAACGTAGCACTAAAGGGCAAGCCAGGTACCGCCATGATGCCTAAGGGTGGCAATGCGTCGCTGTCGGATGACGATGTCAAAGCCGCTGTAGACTACATGGTAGATGCTGCAAAATAATTGCGCAGCTGGCAACCTAAAGCCGACCTCACGGGGTCGGTTTTTTTATGTAAAAATGGCAGAAATATTTTCGGAGCCTGACATGACCCTGCACAAGCGCCACACCCTTTCTGCAATTGCCCTGATTCTTGCCACGATCGGCTTAACTGCCTGCGGCAATAAAGATAGCGCCCCTGCCGCCAACGGCGAAGTGACCATCAAGATCGGTCACGCGGCGCCACTCACCGGCCCACAAGCGCACTTGGGCAAGGACAATGAAAACGGCGCTGTCATGGCTATCGACGAGCTGAACAGCCGCGGCCTGAGCATCGGTGGCAACAAAGTTAAATTTGTACTAATTTCTGAAGATGATCAGGCTGACCCGAAAGCCGGCACTACCGTGGCTCAGAAATTTGTCGACCAGAAAGTGAATGGCGTTATCGGCCACCTGAATTCTGGCACCACCATCCCCGCATCGCGTATTTATTCGGAAGCAGGCATTCCCCAGATCTCTGGTTCGGCCACCAATCCAACCTACACCCAGCAAGGCTTCAAAACAGCGTTCCGCGTCTTCGCGAATGACGTCCACCAAGGCCAAGCACTAGCGCAGTTCGCGACTAAAACGCTTAAGGCTAAAACAGTTGCCATTGTGGATGACCGCACAGCCTATGGACAAGGTCTGGCTGATGAGTTCAAGAAGGCCGTAGAAGCCGGTGGCGCAAAGATCGTTGCCCAGGAATTCACCACCGATAAAGCGACTGATTTCAAGGCGATCCTAACCAAGATCAAGGCATCGAATCCGGACATCCTGTTCTTCAGCGCCATGGATGCCCAGGGCGGCCCCGCACTCAAGCAGGCTCGCGAACTGGGTCTCAAGGCCACGTTCCTGATTGGCGATGGTGGTTGCACACCTGAATTCATCAAGCTGGCCGGTAACGCAGCCGATGGCCAGTACTGTTCACTGCCAGGCGTGCCTCTGGAAAAAATGCCTGGCGGCACAGTATTCAAAGACAAATATCAGAAGCGTTACAACCAGCAGATTCAACTCTACGCGCCGTACGTGTATGACGCTGTAATGGTGATGGCGGATTCAATGCAGCGTGCCAACTCGGCAGAGCCTGCCAAATACCTGCCAGAAGTTGGCAAGAGCCAGTATCAGGGCGTCACTGCCAAAGTGGTCTTTGATGCCAATGGCGACCTAGCCTCGCCTGCCGTGTCGATCTACCAGGACAAGGGCGGCAACTGGTCTTATGTAGAAACCGTTGAAGCCTCAGCAAAAGCAGCCAAATAATCACGCAAGGGAACTACGTTGCCCGGCCAACTGGTCGGGCAATTTTTTGAACCATGGATATATTCCTCCAGCAGATCATCAACGGCGTTGTGCTCGGTAGCATTTATGCACTCGTGGCGTTAGGCTACACCATGGTCTATGGGATCCTTGGCCTCATTAACTTCGCTCATGGCGAAGTCGTCATGATTGGTGCACTAGTCAGCTATAGCGTCATGACGGCCCTGCTTCCAAGCGGCATCCCGCCCGTTCTGCTCGCTTTAATTTCTGTCCTGGTGGCTGCCCCGGTGTGTATGGCGTTGGCCTGGGCTATTGAGCGCTACGCCTATCGCCCGCTGCGCCACGCCCCCAAGCTCGCGCCATTGATTAGCGCCATTGGCGTATCGATCCTGCTGCAGAATCTGGCCATGATGATCTGGGGCCGTGGTTATCACGCCTTCCCGGATATTCTGCCTGCCGTTAATTTTGATATCGGCGGCGCACAAATCACCCTGTTGCAAACTGTAACCATCGGGCTTGCTGCGCTCACTATGGCCGGTCTGTCCTGGATGATACAGCGCACTTCACTCGGCCAGGCGATGCGGGCCACTGCAGAGAACCCTGCCATTGCCGAATTGATGGGCATCCCTGTTAATCGCATCATCACGTTCACCTTCATCATCGGTGCCGCACTCGCTGCAGCAGCCGGTCTCATGGTCGGTGCCAATTATTCTGTAGCGCACTACTACATGGGCTTTATGCTCGGCCTCAAGGCATTTACCGCCGCCGTACTCGGCGGCATTGGCAACATTACCGGTGCCATGCTGGGGGGGCTATTACTGGGTCTGATCGAGTCACTTGGCGCGGGTTATATCGAAGACCTCACAGGCGGCTTCCTGGGTTCCAACTACCAGGATATCTTTGCCTTCCTCGTGCTGATTGGCGTACTCGTTTTCAGACCCGGGGGTCTGATGGGCGAACGCGTCTCCGAGCGCGCATAAGGACAGCCCCATGAAAATGACTGCCCGTTTTTTTGCCCGTCTCACGCGTCACCCCAATGATGATCGCGTTCACTGGTTAGCCTGGGCGCTGCTCGGCCTATTGCTCGCCACCTTGCCCTGGTTGGTCGCTGCAGGCTTTGGCAACACCTGGCTACGCATTCTGAACTTTGCACTGCTCTATGTGATGCTGGCACTGGGTCTCAATATTGTTGTTGGCTTTGCAGGGCTGCTCGACATGGGCTACATCGCCTTCTATGCCGTTGGCGCTTACCTCAGGGCATTATTGGCCAGCCCGCAATTCGGCCTGCATTGGCCCATGTGGGCGATCCTGCCCATTGGTGCCGGTGTTGCCGGACTCTTTGGGGTGTTGTTGGGTGCACCGACACTCAAATTACGGGGTGACTACCTGGCCATTGTGACCTTGGGCTTTGGCGAAATCATCCGCATCTTCCTGAATAATCTGAACGCACCCGTCAATATTACCAACGGCCCACAAGGCATCTCGGCCATTGATGCCGTGCACTTTGGCAACGTTTCACTCGCTCGCCCGCTGGATCTTGGCTTTATAACCATGCCATCCCTGGTGAGCTACTACTACCTGTTTCTATTCGCCGCACTCATTATCATCGGCATCGCCATACGCCTGGAGCGCTCCCGCGTTGGCCGGGCCTGGGCAGCGATCCGTGAGGACGAAGTTGCTGCCAAGGCCTGCGGCATCAACACACGCAACGTCAAATTACTGGCTTTTGCCATGGGCGCTACCTTTGGCGGCGTGGCTGGCGGACTCTTTGCTGGCTTCCAGCAATTCGTCAGCCCCGAATCCTTCGGCCTCCTCGAATCGGTGATGGTGCTGTGTATGGTCGTTCTGGGTGGCATGGGTCATATCCCGGGCGTGATCTTCGGCGCACTCTTACTCACTGTGCTGCCAGAATTTTTCCGGCAGATCGCAGGACCCGCGCAACAAAGCCTGTTTGGCAGCGTGCTGGTTGAACCAGAAAGCCTACGCATGCTCCTATTTGGCTTGGCTCTGGTGCTGGTGATGCGCTACCGCCCCAGCGGCCTCTGGCCATCACCACAACGCCGCCGCGAAATCGAAGATCTGCAACGTGTCGATGCGCCAGCAGATATTCCTGTGAGTCCGATGTGAAAGGCGCCCGATGAAACCGACACTGCTGCGCGCTGAACACATCAGCAAATCCTTCGGGGGCGTACAGGCGCTTAAGGACATCTCGCTGACGCTGAATGTTGGTGAAGTCTACGGATTGATCGGCCCGAATGGTGCTGGCAAAACCACGCTCTTCAATTGTCTTACTGGCCTTTATGTACCCGATGCCGGCCAGTTCATTTTTAACGACGCGCCACTCATCAGCAACGCACCCGACAAAACTGTCCGCCAAGGCATTGCCCGTACCTTCCAGAACATTCGCCTGTTTGCCAACATGACTGCACTTGAGAATGTGATGGTGGGTCGGCACGCACGTCTTCGTAGCAACATATTGAGCGACATCCTGCGCACACCCTTTAATCGCCGTGAAGAACAGGCCACCGAAGACATGGCGCTGCAGCTACTGCACTACGTCGGCATCTCTGCGCGCGCCCATGACCTAGCCAAACATTTATCCTATGGCGACCAACGACGCCTGGAAATTGCGCGTGCACTCGCCACAAACCCACGTCTGCTTTGTCTGGATGAACCGGCTGCCGGCATGAACGCCAACGAAACCGCTGGCTTGCGTCAGCTCATTGAATCCATTCGGGCAGATGGCATCAGCATTCTGCTGATTGAACATGATGTGCAACTGGTGATGGGACTGTGTGATCGTGTTGCCGTGCTCGATTACGGCGAACTGATCTGTGAAGACGTGCCTGCTGTTGTACAGCAACACCCGCGCGTCATTGAAGCTTATCTGGGGAGCGGCGCCCATGCTTGAAGTCCGTGACCTGAAACTACAATACGGCGGCATTCAGGCCGTTAAAGGCATCAGTTTTGATGTTCAGCAAGGCGAACTGGTTGCCCTGATCGGTGCCAACGGTGCGGGCAAAACCAGCACGCTTAAAGCCCTGGCACGGATGCTGCCTCAGGCTACGGGTCAAGTCTTTCTGAATCCACCCGGCGAAGCAGCTATTGATTTAATGCGACTACCAGCATACGAACTCGTCGCAAAAGGCGTTGCCTTGGTGCCAGAAGGTCGCGGTGTTTTTGCCCGCCAAACCGTACTGGAAAACCTGAAGCTGGGGGCATTTCGCGTTAAAGATCGCGACATCATCCATGAGCGTTTAGAGACTCTACTCGAACGTCTGCCACGGCTGAAAGAGCGCGCCTCCCAACTCGCCGGCACACTCTCTGGCGGCGAACAACAAATGCTGGCGATTGCCCGTGCACTGATGTCTGCGCCCCGCCTACTCCTGCTTGATGAACCATCGATGGGCCTCGCCCCGATCATGGTCGACCGCATCTTCGAGCTGATCACCAGCGCCCGCGATAGCGGCGTCAGCATTCTGCTGGTTGAGCAGAATGCCCGCCTTGCACTTAAAGTCAGTAGCCGTGCCTATGTGCTGGAAGCGGGCAAGATTACCTTGAGCGGTAACTCAGCAGAACTGCTGCAGGATGATCGGGTACGCGCAGCGTATTTAGGCGAAGCAATTCACTCGTAACTCAACCGGAATTCGCAGATAGCAAAAAAGCACCCTAAGGTGCTTTTTTGCTATTCGGTATCAAACCAAATTACTTCTTAGGTGTTGCTACAAAGCCAACAGCCATATCCTGGACGTATTCAACAACAACGTCGTCACCGACCTTGAAGTTTTCTAGACCCAGAACAGCCTTGTCGACTTTAACTTTGTTGACCTTGCCATCGGGCATGGTGATCTCTGCCGTACGTGCCTTGGCGTCGATGCTCTTGATTACAGCCGTTGCCTTGATGGTATCGATTTCTTCAGCAAACGGTTTCTTGTTGGATTGATCCTGAACCTTTACGGTACGGGTAGCAGTAATGTTTGGCTGAGTACCCTTAGGGGCAGCAACCAAGCCAACAACTACTGCTTGTGCGTACTCAACAACGAAGGTGTCACCCTTCTTGATCTTGTTGAAGTTAGTAACCGATTTTCCCACTTTCATTGGGGCCAGCTGACCTTGGTCGTTCTTCAGCATGACAGTACGAGTCTTGGCGTTTACCGAGTCAACGGTGGCCGTCATGACAGTAACTTCTGCGGCAACAGGTGCCACTTCAGCGGCAGGGGCGGCTGGCGCAGCCGTTTGCGCTTGAACATTCAGACCAGCGGTAGCCAGCAGTGCGGCCAATAGCAGCGATTTTTTCATGCAGGGTTCTCCAAGAGAAAATTAAGGTGCTTTGTTTGCGGAGCGCAAAATCCAAAGCGTTTTAGGATGATATCAGGGCTTCTAGCAACTTGTTGTGAATTCCCTGAAAGCCACCGTTACTCATCACGAGCACATGATCGCCAGCCTTGGCTTCGGCAACAATCGCTTGAACCATGGCATTGAAGTCTTCATGCACTTCAGCATTTGATCCCATCGGTGCCAACGCTGCAGCAGCATCCCAACCGAGATTGGCACCATAGCAATAGACACGATCACAAGCTGCCAGGCTTTGCGGCAATTGGTCTTTCATCACGCCCAACTTCATGGTGTTTGAACGCGGCTCGATCACAGCAAGAATGCGCGCATCGCCCACCTTGCGGCGCAAGCCGGCCACTGTGGTGGCAATCGCGGTGGGGTGGTGGGCAAAGTCATCATAAACCGTGACGCCACGTTGCACACCGCGCACTTCCATACGGCGTTTAACGTTCTCAAAACGCGACAGGGCATCCAGGCCTTTATCCAGCGGCACCCCCACGTGACGTGCTGCCAACATCGCGGCCAAAGCGTTCATCCGGTTATGTTCACCGGTTAGCGCCCAGCTAACCTGACCGATTTTCTTGCTGCCTTCATGCACGACCAGGCTGCCCGTCGCATCATCGCCTGTAATGGTGTAACCGCTACCCGCGCCAAAGCCTTCAACCGGTGTCCAGCAACCACGCTCCAATACACGCGTTAGTGCTGGCTCTGTGGCGTTGGAAACAATCAGACCATTGCCCGGCATGGTGCGTACCAAGTGATGGAACTGCGTTTCGATCGCACCTAGATCGGCAAAGATATCGGCATGATCAAATTCCAGATTATTCAGAATGGCTGTGCGCGGATGGTAGTGCACAAACTTCGAGCGCTTATCGCAAAAGGCCGTGTCGTACTCATCAGCTTCGATCACGAAGAACGGAGAATCTTCTAAAGCACCATGCAACCGTGCCGACACGCCGAAGTTGCATGGCACACCGCCGATCAGGAAGCCCGGTGCCAGGCCGGCATCTTCCAGAATCCAGGCAAGCAGTGAGGCCGTCGTTGTTTTGCCGTGCGTACCCGCGACGCCCAGCACCCAGCGACCTTGAAGGATATGTTCTGCCAACCACTGCGGACCAGACACATAAGGCAGCCCAGCATCAAGAATGGCTTCAAGCAACGGATTACCACGCGAAACGGCGTTACCGATTACAAACACATCCGGCTTAAGCGATAGCTGTGCTGGATCAAAACCTTCAATCAATTCAATACCGGCACCGCGCAACTGATCGCTCATGGGCGGGTAAACACCCGCATCACAACCAGTCACTTTATGTCCTGCCGCCCGAGCCAGTTGCGCAAGGCCGCCCATGAAGGTGCCGCAGACACCCAGAATATGCAAATGCATCGTCTTTCCCGTCTTTCGTCTTTGCATTGTCATGCCGGCGCAATATCCGGCAGGTAGGTTTAGAATGGAACCCATTGTACCTGCCCCGGAGAGACCCGATGCGCCACCGACGACGCCCAGCCGGCATGCAGAACAACGGCACAGCCCATATTGCCGCCGTTGCCGCCCGCCTGATGGCGGAAGACGGCGTGGACGATGTGGAACTGGCTAAACGCAAAGCCGCACATCAGCTCAATCTGCCGGAATGGATCGGCCTACCAACCAGTCAGGCCGTGTACGACGCACTGCGCACCCATCAGGCCATTTTTCAGGATAGTGAACAACAGGAACGTGTTGCCATCATGCGTGCAGAAGCCCTGTACTGGATGGAACTCCTGTCAGAATTTCATCCCTATCTCACCGGATCGGTACTGGATGGTACGGCCGGTCGCTATTCAATGATCGATATTTTGCTTTATCCGGATAGCGACAAGGATGTTGAAATCTTTTTGCTCAATCAGGGCGTCGACTATGAATTCACCAAGCCGCGTAACGACCGAACTAGCGCCGTACTACAGGTATCACGTAACGAACTGGTGGTTAATTTAGTGATTTACCCAAGTCATGACGAACGTGTGGTCTTTAGAAAACACGATGGCACTGTGCGCGAACGAGCCCACGCCGAGAATGTGCGCGCCCGGATGACAATCGACGCGGCTTTCGTATCGGATGCGAATTTGCCGGTAAAATAGACCTAACTGCCGCTAAAACACTGGCACTCTCTCCCACGAAAGAATCTGCACATGCGTTTCAATCTGCTTTCCCGCCGCGCCCTGTTTCGTAATGCAACGCTAGCTGGCCTAGCGGCTATCGCATTAATCTCGGGCTGTTCAAAGTTCGACAATAGCCAGAGCACGCTGAACGGGCCACAAGTGACGGCCAAGTTTTACGATGCGCAGTTCAAAGATGCTGCCGGCAAACCGGTTGATCTAACGACTCTGCGCGGCAAAACCGTGGTGATTAACTTCTGGTCTACCTGGTGCCCACACTGCGTAGAAGAGATGCCGATGTTCAGTGAGGTGCAAACCGCTTACAAAGACAAAAATGTGGTTTTTGTAGGCATCGCCGCCGATCAGGCAGACAACGTTAAAGCATTCCTCCAGAAAACACCGGTTAATTACCCGATTGCCGTAGGTGGCCAACAGGCATTTGAACTGTCACAAGCATTAGGCAATCGTCACGACGCCGTGCCCTTTACCCTGATGATTAACGCCAAGGAAGGCATTACCAGCCGTCACTTCGGCGTTTACACGCGCAAAGACCTGGAAGCAGACATCGCTAAAGCCCTAAAATAGTTCGATCAGGTCGCCATCTTGCAGACATCTGGTGGCGATCATTAGGTTAAACACTGGCAATTTGCAGCCAATTGGGAGACAATCGCCACCATGGATAATCGCACCAATACGCCTGAGGGCGAATCGCTGGGCAAGGTTCTGGTTCTTAACGGGCCAAACCTCAATCTACTGGGGCAGCGTGAGCCGCACCTTTATGGCGCTACGACACTGGCCGACATTGATCGTGCGCTTGCTGAACGTGCCGAACGTGCCGGCATCGTGCTGGAAACTTTCCAGAGCAATCACGAAGGTGCGCTCATTGAGCGACTTCATGCAGCCCGTAATGAAGACTTTGATTTCTTGATCATCAATCCCGCAGCATTCACGCACACCAGCGTTGCGCTGCGTGACGCGGTACTGGCTTCGGATCTCTCTTTTATCGAAGTGCACCTCTCCAATGTGCACGCTCGTGAAGAATTCCGCCATCAATCGTACTTCTCGGATAAAGCCATCGGCACCATCACCGGCCTTGGCGCACAAGGCTACTTGCTGGCTTTTGACTACATCATCGCCGCACTTTCAGACAACTTAGACCCAGGCCAAGCCTGAGTTTCATTTTTCACGCTTTAATCATTTACTGACAAGACTTCAGGAGCCCATTATGGATCTGCGCAAACTCAAGAAACTCATCGACCTGGTACAAGAATCCGGTATTTCCGAGCTGGAAGTGACTGAAGGTGAAGAAAAAGTACGCATCGCCAAACAACTGACTGCCGCGCCAGTTGCCCACCAGGTTTACGCACCCGCCCCTATGGCCGCTGCACCTGCTGCCGCTCCAGCTGCTGCACCTGCCGCTGCTGCCGCACCAGCACAACCGGCCGGTCACGAGACAAAGAGCCCAATGGTTGGCACCTTCTATCGCGCCTCATCGCCAGAAGCCAAGGCATTCGTCGAAGTCGGCGATAGCGTTAAAGAAGGTCAGACGCTGTGCATCATCGAAGCCATGAAGCTATTGAACGAAATCGAATCCGACGCCACGGGCGTTGTGAAAGCGATTCTGGTTGAAAATGGTCAGCCAGTTGAATTTGGTGAACCCCTCTTCATCATCGGCTAATCGCCATGTTCGGAAAAATTCTGATCGCCAACCGGGGGGAAATCGCCCTCCGCATCCAGCGCGCCTGTCGCCTGCTGGGTGTTAAGACCGTGGTCGTGCACTCCGAGGCCGACCGCGATGCCAAATATGTCAAACTGGCCGATGAATCGGTTTGTATTGGCCCAGCCGCGTCGAAAGACAGCTACCTGAATGTACCGGCCATTATCTCGGCAGCCGAAGTAACCGATGCTGAAGCGATTCACCCGGGCTATGGTTTTCTTTCGGAGAATGCTGACTTCTCGGAACGCGTTGAACAGTGTGGCTTTGTATTCATTGGCCCGAAGGCCGACACCATTCGCCTAATGGGCGACAAGGTGTCAGCTAAGGATGCGATGAAAGCCGCCGGCGTACCTTGTGTACCCGGTTCGGAAGGCGCTCTGCCGATCGAAGACCACAAGGAAATCGTTCGCATCGCCCGCCAGGTAGGCTACCCAGTAATCATCAAAGCCGCCGGTGGCGGTGGCGGTCGCGGTATGCGCGTGGTGCATACCGAAGCTGCCCTGATCAATGCAGTGCAGATGACGCGCCAGGAAGCACAAACTGCGTTCGGCAATCCGACCGTGTACATGGAAAAATTCCTGGAAAACCCACGTCACGTGGAAATCCAGGTGTTGGCTGATACGCATGGCAACGCGGTGTATCTGGGCGAACGCGATTGCTCAATGCAACGCCGTCACCAGAAGGTGATTGAAGAAGCGCCCGCTCCCGGCATTCCGGAAAAACTAATCGCAAAGATCGGCGAGCGATGTGCCGAAGCCTGTCGCAAGATCGGCTATCGCGGTGCAGGCACGTTCGAATTCCTATTCGAAAATGGCGAGTTCTACTTCATCGAAATGAACACACGCGTTCAGGTCGAACACCCGGTGACCGAAATGATTACCGGCATCGACATCGTTCAGGAACAGCTGCGTATTGCCGCCGGCGAAAAGCTCCGCTTCCGCCAGAAAGATATCGAATTCCGCGGCCATGCCATTGAGTGTCGTATCAATGCCGAAGACCCGTACACGTTCGTCCCGTCACCGGGCACAATCAACGCCTGGCACACGCCGGGCGGCCCGGGCATTCGCGTCGATTCACATGTCTATGCCGGCTACAAAGTACCGCCTTACTACGATTCGATGATTGGCAAGCTGATCGCCTACGGCGAAACACGTGAGCAAGCCATTCGCAAGATGCGCATTGCACTGTCGGAAATGCTGGTTGAAGGCATCAAGACCAACATTCCGTTGCACCATGAGCTAATGCGTGACAAGGGCTTCGTGGACGGCGGCGCGAGCATCCACTATCTGGAAGAAATGCTGGCCGCGAAAAAAGAAGTCGAGCGCAAGTAAGTGAGCTGGGTTAACGCGCGCATCATCGCGGATGCCCAGCAAGCCGATGCACTCGGTGATGCCTTGATGGAGGCCGGCGCCCTGTCGGTCACCGTCGAAGATGCCGATGCCGGTACGCCGGAAGAAACGCCTCAGTACGGCGAACCGGGTATGGAGACCCAGCTGGTCTGGGCGCGCTCTGTACTCTCCGCGTTATTTGAAGCCAATGCACCCGTGCATGACATCGTCGACCAATGCGCTGCGGCCCTCGGCCTGCAAGCCGAGTTGACGATTGAAGATGTGCCCGAAACAGATTGGGTACGCGCCACGCAAGCGCAATTCGAACCGATCCCCATTGCTGGCCCGCTCTGGATTGTGCCTACCTGGCATACGCCACCGCACGCCGATGCCATTAACCTAGTGCTGGACCCCGGCTTGGCCTTCGGCACGGGCAGCCACCCAACGACCCGCATGTGTCTGCAATGGTTGGTGCGGGAACGCCCGACGGGTACCGTGCTCGATTATGGTTGTGGCTCAGGCATTCTGGCCATCGCCGCTTCCAAACTCGGCGCGTGCGAAGTGGTCGGTGTAGACATTGATCCGCAAGCTGTCCGCTCTGCGCATGACAACGCCGAAGTTAATAACGTACAAGCCGCCTTCTTTGATGCCAGTCAGACGCTAGTTGCGCCCTACGACACCCAGAAATACGACGTGGTGCTGGCCAACATTCTGGCCAACCCACTGCGCGTACTCGCGCCGGCACTCACAGCACGCTTGAAACCTGGTGCTGCTCTTGTGCTGGCGGGTCTGCTTGCCGAACAGGCTGAAGAACTGATCGGCATTTACAGCCCGTGGTTAGAAATGCGCGTTGCAGACACCCAGGAAGGCTGGAGCCTCCTGGTCGGCACACTGCCTCAATAAACACCGAACAACTTTTACTGAAGATCGACATGAGCAAGAAAACCCTGATCTGTGGCTCACTCGCCTACGACAACATCATGGTGTTCAACGGGCGTTTCCGTGAACAGATTCTGCCTGAGCAGATTCACATTCTGAACGTGGCCTTCCTGGTGCCAGAAATGCGCCGTGAGTTTGGCGGCTGCGCTGGCAACATCGCGTATGCCCTGCACAGCCTGGGCGGCCATGCAGAAATCATGGCCACAGTGGGTGACGATGGCGCGCCTTATCTGGAACGCCTAGATACCCAGTGCCTGTCGCGCAAACACGTGCGCCAGGTACCGGGCACATTCACCGCGCAGGCCTTTATCACCACCGACATGGATGACAACCAGATCACTGCATTCCATCCGGGCGCTATGGGCCAGGCGCATCTGAACGAAGTCGGTCATGCAGACAATATCGGTCTGGGCATCGTTGCCCCAGACGGCCGCGATGCCATGATCGAGCATGCCCGTCAATTTGCCGACGCCAACATTCCGTTCATCTTCGATCCGGGCCAAGGTCTGCCGATGTTTGATGGCAATGACCTCAAGCAATTCCTCTCGCTAGCCACCTTCGCCTGCGTGAATGACTACGAAGCCCAAATGCTGTGTGATCGCACCGGCCAAACATTGGAAGAACTGGCTGAAAACGTTGCCGCGCTGATTGTGACACGTGGTGGTGAAGGCGCCTGGATCTTTACAGGTGGCAAACGCATCGATATCGAAACCGTACAGCCTGAAGCCATTGTCGACCCTACCGGTTGCGGCGATGCTTTCCGTGGCGGCCTGCTTTACGGCATGGCCAACGGGTTCGACTGGCAGAAGTCAGGACGCCTGGCATCGCTGATGGGATCGATCAAGATTGCCCATGCTGGTCCACAGAACTACCACGTAAACTTCGAACAAGTAGCCCAGCGTTTCCAGGCCGCTTTCGGCGAAACGCTCTAAGCAACACGCAGTATGACAAGCACACCGAACCCGAAGCCACTTCGCTTCGTGCGCGGTGTGCGCGTTGTCTTTCACCTGCTCTGCGGCCTTTACTGGGTAGGCATTGCCTTCCCCTTCTTCTCCTTGCAGCGCCGCCGTCAGGTGCGTTATCGCTGGTCGCGCAAACTGCTAGCGTTGTTTGCCTTTGAACTAAAAATCTCGGGCACGCTCCCCACGCAGGCTGGACTGATTGCAGCCAACCACGTCAGCTGGGTCGACATCTTTGCCATGAACGCGCTCACGCCTGTGGCTTTTGTTTCTAAAGATGATGTCATTGATTGGCCGATCATTGGCACGCTGGCGCGCCACAACGAAACTATCTTCCTGCAGCGCGGTAGCCGTGGTCATGCCCACACCATCGGCCGAGAAATGGCCGAACGACTGCAGTCTGGTAACTGGCTGGCGGTTTTTCCCGAGGGTACCACCACCGATGGCACGCATCTCCATCCGTTTCACGGTGCGCTCCTGCAGCCTGCAATTGATGCCGGTGTGCCCATAACACCCGTAGCGTTAAGCTATCAGGACACGCAGGGGCAGCGCTCGTTGCTGCCCGCCTACTCTGGCGATACCAGCCTCTGGGAATGCTTCTGCGCCATGCTGTCAGCACGCCAACTGGTGGTTCACCTTGAGATTGGCACGCCCGTTTTCGTTGAACCGGATTCAGGCAACCGTGGCCGCAAGCAGCTGGCGCACACCTTGCACGACCAGATCAAATCGATGCTTTATTCCTGATCGTTCAAACCAGCCTGGCGGCGCAACTCGCGCAGTTTGACGTATTTCATGAAGCTGTTTTGACAGCCAATGGCAATGTGCACAAAACCGGGCAGACCATCCTGCCAACCACCCCGCACCAACCAGAATTTCAGAAAGCGCGTCACCGGCGAAAGTAGCATGCGCATCAGTGGCGCGCCTTCACCACGCGCCATCGCGCGTTCGGCCGCCAGGCTGGTGTAACGGTTCTGTTTGTCTAGGTAGACCTTTAGATCATCCGCGCTGTAATGCAGCAGATCACCCTCAAGGGTGCGCGGTGTTAAGTCGCTGAGCACATGTTCGTGCACGATGTCATCCGACCAGCGGGCGGCATCTCTACGGAATAGGCGCGTGTTGTAATCAGGGTAACCTTCGCCATGTTTGAGGGGGCGACCCATAAATACGTTGCAACGGGCAAAACGGTACACCGGGTAATCGGGCGACCCTTTTCTGAAGGCGCCGCGAATACTATCGGCCAACTTTGGCGAAAGCGCTTCATCAGCATCCAGGCAGAGCACCCATTCGTTGCTCGCCAGGCTGACTGCGTGCGCCTTCTGGGGGCCGAAACCCGCCCAGGGATAGTGCACCACCTGAGCGCCGAATCCAGCCGCAATCGCCGCCGTATCGTCTGTGCTGCCCGAATCCACCAGAATGATTTCAGAAGCAAAAGGCACCGACGCCAGCACATCGCGCAAGCGCGCAGCAGCGTTACAGGTAATCAGAACTAAAGAGAGGGGTAATTTCTCGGACATAGGGAGCAATACACACAGCTATAATGAGGCCATGTCGCGAGATTATCACTAATGCAGCCCAAGCTTTCGAACCCGCCCCGTTTTCTGTTGATGAAAACCTCATCGCTGGGCGATGTGTTGCACAATCTCGCGGTTGTGAGCGATCTGCAACGGGTCTTTCCCGGTGCCATTGTCGATTGGTGCGTAGAAGCGCCGTTCGCAGAAATTCCGGACTGGCACCATGGGGTTCGCCATATTATTCCTGTATCGATCCGGCGCTGGCGCAAGCAACTCTTCAAAGCAGACACTTGGTCAGAAATGAGCCTGGCCTTGGGTGCCCTGCGCTCCGAACATTACGATGCCATCATCGATACACAGGGTCTGGTGCGTAGCGTGCTGCTCGGCCGCCTGGCTCACGGCCCCGTCTACGGCCAGAACTGGCGTGAGGCACGTGAATCGCTGTCCGGCTTGCTGGTTAATCATCCGCTACCCGTGCCTTATGCGCTCCATGCGGTTGAACGGTACCGCACCATTGCCGCTACCGCACTCGGCTACGCAGATCGTCTGCCCGAGCTACCACTCGATTTCGGTCTCAACACACGCTACCCGCTACAGCCCGGCAATGAAGTCTTTCTGTTCACCAACACTAGCCGTGACAAAAAGCTCTGGCCAGAGGATCACTGGATCACCGTAGGGCGAGCGCTGCGCGATGCGGGTATGGTGCCAGTATTTACCGCTGGCAATGATGTAGAAGCCGCTCGCTCGCAACGTCTTGCAGCAGGCATTGCCGATGGCGGCCGCGCAGGCGAGGTGCTGTTCCGCCCTTCGCTGACCCAGCTCACGGAACGCATCTCGGAAGCCCGCTTGTGCCTGGGCGTGGATACCGGGTTTACTCACATTGCCTGCGCACTCACCGTACCGACCATCGCCATCTTTACCGATACCGACCCCGAACTCGCAGGCGGATTCGGCCTGGGATTACGCCAAACCTTTGGCCACCTGAATAGCTGCCCACCGGTGAGCGACATCATCGGCCAACTTAAAACCTGGGGCTTTTTGCCGGCATGAGCATGCCATCGGCTGCTCCCTGGTTCTACCGGGTATTACTAACGCTGATTGTGCCGCTGGCATTGCTACGCCTCTGGTGGCGCGGCCGCAAGCAACCGGGCTATCGTCAGCACATTGCGGAGCGCTTTGGCTATATCAACCTACCTGCTGGCGGCCCGATTATCTGGTTACACGCCGTATCTGTTGGCGAAACCCGAGCGGCAGAACCGCTGGTGCATGCCCTGCTGGAAGAATATCCTGGGCATCGCGTGCTACTCACCCACATGACACCCACGGGCCGGGCAACCAGCACCGCACTGTATAAAGATCCACGCGTCCTCATTGCCTATGTTCCCTACGATCTCACCGGTGCGGTTGATCGTTTTCTGGCGCGCGTGCAGCCCCAGTTGGGTTTGCTCATGGAAACCGAAATCTGGCCAAATCTGATTTTGCGTAGTCGTGCACATCAGGTACCCATAATGCTGATTAACGCCCGCATGTCGGCAAGATCTGGTCGCCGCTACGCCCGCTTTGACAAATTGATTCGCCCCGTACTCAGGGCACTCACCGCTGTGGGTGCGCAAACGCAAGATGATGCTGATCGCTTAACGCAACTGGGCGCGCAAAAAGTTTGCGTTACTGGAAACCTCAAGTTTGATGTGCGCATCGACCCCGCATTGCAGCTGCTGGGCCAACAGTGGCGGCGTGACATCCATACGCAACAAACACGTCCGATCTGGTTGGCAGCCAGCACCCGAGAAGGGGAAGAGGCTGTAATCCTTGCCGCGCATAGAGCGCTTTGCGCCTTGCTCCCGGATCAACACCCCTTGCTCGTGCTGGTGCCGCGCCACCCACAACGGTTCAATGACATTGCCCAACTTATTACGCGAGAGGGCTTTACACTGGCACGCCGTAGTACTGCATTGCCTACCGCAGAAACCGATGTCTGGCTCGGCGACTCCATGGGTGAAATGGTGGCCTATTACAGCATGGCGGACATTGCCGTAATCGGTGGCACCCTATTGCCATTTGGCGGGCAGAACCTGATCGAGGCTGCAGCCTGCGGCACCCCGCTCGTTATTGGGCCGCACACTTACAACTTCAGTGCAGCCGCCAATACTGCGACAGAAACCGGTGCCGCAACACGCATCAATACGGTGACGCCGGAAACACTCGCGCATGCATTACACGCATTCATCGACAACCCAACGCAACATCAGGCTGCCACCGAAGCGGCAGCACGCTTTGTCAGTTCGGCCACCGGTGCCACCAGCAAACTACTCGCGCTCATTGAGCGTTATAGCCGCCCATAAAAAAACCCGCCGCAGCGGGTCTTTTAGCTTCTGGGGCTAGCGCATCAGAATTCGAAGTGGCTGCTACGCGACGCGTTTTCCAGCGGTGGCAACCAGGTTTCAAATAAAGTTTCCCGGGCATAGCTACCTGGACCGGTGCAGTGGACGCGCACCATTTCCATCACTGGGCCAGTACCCACGACGGCCATCAAACGGCCACCCAGAGCCAGCTGATGCAACAACACGTCGGGAATGGCGGGTACCGAACCGGTAAGCACGATGGCGTCATACGGTTCGCCGCTTTCATGGCCTTTCAGGCCATCACCTAGCAGCAGGGTCGCATTCTCGATACCTGCTTCGTCTAGGTTAGCTTGTGCTTGCTCTTTAAGGGCAGGGTCAATTTCCAAGCTGGTTACCTGAGCACCTTGCGAAGCCAGCAGTGCAGTCATGTAACCGGAGCCCGTGCCCACTTCCAGAATGCGCGCATCTGAAGTAAGTTCCAGCTCTTGCAGCATACGGGCTTCCATGCGCGGCGGCATCATCACGGCCTTAGGCGTCAGCGGACTCTCGATATCGGCAAACGCCAACGACCGGTAGTTCTGCGGTACGAATTCTTCGCGGCGAACTTCAAACAACAGATCCAGAACGTTGGGATCCAGAACGTTCCACGGACGAATCTGCTGCTCGACCATGTTAAAGCGTGCTTTTTCAATGTTCATGTACAAGGTTCCGGCTTAAGTGTTTAAGGGCATAACCACAATCTTGCAATTATACCTGCCCCCGGCGCCCTCGGAAAAGTCGGGGATAAATGCCTATTGGTCACCCGTTTCAGGTGCCTGATGTTCATTCGCCGCCTCTGACTCAAACGATTCCGGTTCGGCCAGGGGGCGCCCGCAGCCCTGACAGAGGCCGGAGGCCGGGTCCGCCATACAAACCCCAATACAGGTGTATTGCTCCTCAATTTCCTGATCTGACATCTCTGAAACCGGTTTATGAATTAAGAGCCGTCAGTGTAATACCCTCGACCCCGTTCCCCAAAACCTTCTTACCCCTTGTGCGATTGGGTCTTTACAGGCAATCTATGGCTGACGCACGGCGTGCATGTTGGGGGAACGAAGGATGTCCCAGCTCGCACATTTTTTTGGCATTCGTTTTGACGGAGATTTCCATGTCGCAGTCCCCTAACCCCGCCGAGGGCGCAGAAGGCAAAAACCCGGCCGAACTGGTTCATGTATATGCAGAAGTAGCTCAACGCGCCTCGCGTGTATTAAGCGGCTTTATGGAGCGACAAGCTCAAAAGGGTGCCAACCCCTCTGGTGAAGAAGTTGGCATTGCCAAAGCCTTTATGGATCTCTCCGCACGTCTGATGCAAAACCCGTATCAGCTGGCTCAGACCCAGATGAATATGGTGCATAACTATTTTTCGCTGTGGCAAAACTCGATGATGCGCATGATGGGCATGCAGGCAGAGGCCACCGTTGCGCCAGAGCGTTCTGACAAGCGTTTTAAAGATGAAGGCTGGCAACAGGACTTCGTTTTTGACTTTATCAAACAGTCCTACCTGATCGCCTCGAAGCACATCCTGGACACCGTCGGCACCGTCGAAGGCATGGATGACAAACAACGCGACAAGGTGAACTTCTACACCCGTCAGTATATTGATGCGCTGTCACCATCCAATTTTGCGCTGACCAACCCGGAAGTATTCCGTGAGACGGTTCGTTCGCAAGGCCAGAATCTGGTCAAGGGTCTGAACAACCTGCTGCATGACGTAGAGGCAGGCGATGGCAAACTGCGTATCCGCATGACAGACACCTCGGCGTTCGAGCTAGGCAAGAACGTTGCCACGACCAAGGGCAAAGTGGTGTACCAGAACGAAATGTTCCAGCTGATTCACTACGAACCAACCACCAAACAGCAATTTGATGTACCGCTGCTGATCGTACCGCCGTGGATTAACAAGTTCTACATCCTCGACCTTCGCGAAAAGAACTCCTTCGTTAAGTGGACGACCGATCAAGGTCATTCGACCTTCATCATCATCTGGCTCAACCCGGACGAGAAGCACGCCAAACTGAACTTCGAAGACTACATGCTCGAAGGCTCGCTGGCCGCTATCAATGCCGTTGAACAAGCCACGGGTTCGAAGAAGATCAATACGGCCGGTTACTGCCTCGGCGGTACGCTGCTCATGTCGACCCTGGCTTATATGGCTGCCAAGAAAGATACGCGCGTTAATTCGGCGACCTTCTTCACGACCATGCTGGACTTCACCGACCCGGGCGAACTGGGCGTATTAATCGACGAGGACAGCATCTCGACCATCGAGAAGAAAATGGAAAAGACCGGTTACCTCGACGGCTCGGAAATGGCTGGCACATTCAGCATGCTGCGCGCCAACGACTTGGTCTGGTCTTTTGTGATCAATAACTATCTGATGGGTAAAGATCCGTTCCCGTTCGATCTGCTCTACTGGAACTCGGATTCGACCCGCATGCCACGCGCGATGCACAGCTTCTACCTGCGCAACATGTATCTGAAGAACATCCTGAAAGAACCGGGTGGTCTGACACTGGGTGGCGTGCCAATCGATATCCGTAAGGTTAAGACACCTTGTTACTTCGTGTCGGCCATTGAAGACCACATCGCACCATGGATCAGCACCTATATGGGTGTCCACCTGCCTTCGGGTCCGGTTAACTTCGTACTGGGTGGCTCAGGCCACATCGCCGGTATTGTTAACCCACCAGCTGGTAACAAGTACTGCTACCGGACTAACTCCAAACTGCCCGCCACGGCTCAGGAATGGTTTGATAGCGCCAAGCAGCATGAGGGTTCGTGGTGGCCAAATTGGAACGAATGGGTTGAAGCCATTAACGACAAGAAGGTGGCTGCCCGTGTACCGGGTGCTGGCCCCCTCAAGGCCATCGAAGATGCACCAGGCTCTTTCGTGAAGATGCGTGCAGATGCTAAAAAGCCCGCTGCCAAAGCCAAGGCAGCCAAAGCCTAAGCAAGCTGGTAATTCTGAGACCAATACAACGCCCGGCGCCATGCACCGGGCGTTGTTCTTTTAGGGCTCATGCGTAAAAGGTTTAACTGCTTCGTATCGCATACCCAAATGACAAAGGGGTGGCAGAAGCCACCCCTTTGTCATTGCTTACTTGGCGCAGTTAGCGTGGCAGCAGCGATGAACCCATCAGGAACTCATCCACCGACCGCGCACACTGACGACCTTCACGGATCGCCCAAACGACCAGCGATTGACCACGACGCACGTCACCGGCAGCAAATACCTTAGCGACGTTAGTCTTGTAGCAGCCATCACCATCCGTTGTTGCCTTGGCATTCTGGCGGGCATCTTTATCAACACCAAATGCCTCTAGCAGACCGCCCACCGGATTGGTAAAGCC
>JBPCSW010000306.1:0-6825 GCA_051006675.1 Fluviibacter sp. | reverse complement strand
CAACATGGGCGTGAACATGGGGCTGCTGCCTACTAAAGGACTGACCCTGCCGATGATGAGCTTCGGTGGCTCTGGCATTCTGGTGAAATGTGTCGCGATCGCCAATCTGTTGCGCATTGATTGGGAAAATCGTCAGATGATGCGGGGGCGCCGGACATGAATAAGACGTTACTCGTGATGGCGGGTGGTACCGGCGGGCATATTTTCCCGGCGCTTGCCGTGGCCGATGTCTTACGTCAGCGCGGCTGGCGTGTAGTCTGGCTGGGCAACCCGAATGGGATGGAAGCCAAGCTGGTGCCGGCTCAGGGATATGAATGTGCCTGGGTGTCTTTTGGTGCTGTGCGCGGCAAGGGCATTGTGCGCAAGCTGATGTTGCCGATTACCCTGTTGCGCGCCTGCCTGGCTGCGCGTCGGGTGATTAAAGAGGTTCGCCCGAATGTGGTGTTGGGTATGGGCGGTTACATTACCTTTCCGGGTGGTGTGATGGCGCGTTTAGCCGGTGTGCCACTGGTCGTGCATGAACAGAATGCGGTCGCCGGCCTGGCCAACAAGGTGCTGAGCCATATTGCTACGCGTGTGCTAACGGGTTTCCCGGATACGTTGCCGGATGGTCAGTGGGTCGGGAACCCGGTGCGCGCAGATATTTCTCAGCTGCCAGTGCCGGAAGTGCGTTTCGCCGCGCGGCCGGCTAACGAGCCACTGCATGTGCTGGTGGTCGGTGGCAGCCTGGGTGCTCAGGCGCTTAATCAGAACCTGCCGCTGGCCGTTGCGCAACTGGCTACCGGTGAACGTCCGATGATTCGCCATCAAACGGGCCCCAATGATCTGGTTACGGTTCAATCCGCCTATGCCGCCATGGATGCCAATGCCGATGTGCACGCCTTCATTAATGACATGGCTGCAGCCTTTGCCTGGGCAGACCTGGTGGTTTGTCGCTCGGGCGCCTTGACTGTTGCCGAACTGGCAGCGGCCGGGGTGGCGAGTGTGCTGGTGCCGTTTCCGCATGCCGTGGATGATCACCAGCGCGTGAATGCCGAGTTTCTGGTGCGCGGCAATGCCGGGCATTGCGTGATTCAGCGTGAACTGACGGTTGAAAACCTGGCGCAACTGTTGCGGCAGTCGCGCGATCAATTGCTGCAACAAGCGATTGCGGCGCGTGCTCTGGCTCGTCCGGAAGCGGCGCAAACCGTAGCAAACATTTGTGAGGAGCTTGCCGCATGAAACACAAGATCCACCATCTGCATTTCATTGGCATTGGCGGCTCGGGGATGAGCGGTATCGCCGAAGTGCTGCTTAATCTTGGCTACACGGTGAGTGGTTCGGACTTGCAGTCCGGCGCTGCTACGCAACGTCTGGGTGCCCTAGGTGCAAAAATTCTGCTCGGTCATCAGGCAGCCAATATTCTGGGCGCTGATGCGATTGTGGTTTCAACGGCCGTACAGGCGGACAACCCCGAGGTGATCGCCGCGCGTGAGGCGGGCATTCCGATTGTGCCGCGTGCACAAATGCTTGCCGAGCTAATGCGACTCAAGCAAGGTATTGCGGTGGCGGGCACACATGGAAAGACAACGACCACCAGCCTGATCGCATCGATTCTGGGCGAGGGCGGGTTTGATCCAACATTCGTGATCGGCGGTCGGTTGAACGCGGCTGGCGCGAATGCCCGATTGGGTAAAGGCGACTTCCTGGTGGCCGAGGCCGACGAGTCGGATGCTTCGTTTCTGCGCCTTTCTCCGGTGATTTCAGTCGTGACCAATATCGATGCCGATCATATGGAAACCTATGGTCACGACTTCGGTAAATTGAAGCAGGCCTTCGTTGATTTCCTCGAGCGGTTGCCGTTCTATGGGGTTGCCGTGTTGTGCACGGATGATCCGAACGTGAATGAAATCATTCCGCAGGTCACCAAACAGATCGTACGTTACGGGCTGAATGAACAGGCCAATATTCGTGCCGAAGATGTGCGTGCCGACAATGGCCGCATGCACTTTACGGCTGTGCGTCGCAACGGTTCGGTCTCGCGTCTGCCAATTACTTTGAACCTGCCAGGCGTGCATTATGTTCAGAACGCCTTGGCTGCAATTGCTGTCGCCACTGAGGTGGGCGCCTCGGATGAATCAATCATCAAAGCGCTCGGCGAGTTCCGTGGTGTGGGTCGTCGCTTCCAGCGTTATGGCGAACTGCCTTTGCCAAAGGGCGGCGCGGTCACCGTGATTGATGACTATGGTCATCATCCGGTCGAGATGGTGGCTACATTGGCTGCTGCGCGTGGCGCCTTCCCGGATCGTCGTCTGGTGCTGGCCTTCCAGCCGCATCGCTATTCGCGCACCCGTGAGTGCGTTGAAGATTTTCTGCAGGTGCTGGGCACGGTGGATGTGTTGTTGCTCACCGAAGTTTATGCCGCCGGCGAGGCGCCAGTAGTCGCTGCCGATGGCCGCGCACTAACCCGGGCGATTCGCGTCACTGGCAAGATCGAGCCGCAGTTTGTCGAGTCGGTCAATGATCTTCCGGAAGCGCTGCTGGATACCCTGCAGGACGGTGATGTCCTTCTGACCATGGGAGCTGGGTCCATCGGTGGTACCGCCAGCAAGCTTTTTGAAACTGTGGGTGCGGTTGCAGAACAATGATGATGACCGAACCACGCCACTTCACCCCATCGCTGCCTGCATTGCGCGGTCAATGGGCTGAACACGTCTCCATGGCCAAACATGTGTCATGGCGGGCGGGTGGTGTGGCGCGTCGCACTTATGTGCCGGCAGATCTGGAAGATCTGGCAGTGATGCTGGCAAACTTGCCTGCCGATGAGCCAGTGCTGTTTGTCGGCCTGGGCAGCAACCTGCTCGTGCGCGATGGGGGTTACAACGGCACGGTGGTGTTCTTGCATGCCGCGCTCAACACCTTGCGTGTTGAACAGGATCAAGCCAATAGAGTTTCGCCACTGATTTATGTCGAGGCCGGTGTGGCCAGTCCGAAGGTGGCACGTTTTGCCGCCAACCTGGGTTGTGATGCGGCATTTCTGGCGGGCATCCCGGGCACCATCGGTGGTGCATTGGCCATGAATGCCGGTTGTTATGGTGCGGAGACCTGGTCCTTTGTTGAGCGAGTATGCACGATTGATCGTTCTGGCGTACGACATGTGCGCCAACCGCAAGCCTATGACATCGGTTACCGCCATGTGGCCGGAGTGAACAAGGAATTGGCTGAAGAGGTATTTGCCGGTGCCTGGTTCCGCTTCCCGCAAATGCCCTCATCGACAGCGCGTGACAGCATCAAGACCTTGCTTGAAAAACGCGTGGCCAGCCAGCCGTTACGTTGGCCGAATGCCGGTTCGGTGTTCCGAAATCCACCGGGTGATTTTGCGGCACGTCTGATTGAAGCAACTGGCCTTAAAGGTTTTGCGATTGGTGGCGCTGAAGTCAGTCAGCAGCACGCCAACTTTATCGTCAATGCAACGGGTGGTGCGACAGCGGGCGATATCGAAACACTCATGACGACGGTGCAGGCGCGCGTGGCGGCGGCAACCGGCGTGCAACTGATTCGTGAAGTGCGCATCGTGGGTGACGCACAACCTTCCTCTCTTTCTTCAGGGGCCTAAGCGTATGTCTGGCACGATCGATCCTAAATCTCTCGGTAAGGTTGCCGTGCTGTTCGGTGGCTCGTCCGCCGAGCGCGAAGTGTCGCTCAATAGCGGTAGTCGTGTGCTGGCCGCATTGCTGCGACAGGGTGTCGACGCCCATGCCTTTGACCCAGCAGCAACACCATTAACCGCCATTGAGCATGCTGGCTTTAATCGTGCGTTCATTGCCCTCCATGGGGGCATCGGTGAAAACGGTACCTTGCAGGGTTTTCTGGAAATGATTGGTCTGCCTTATACCGGCAGCGGTGTTCTGGCCTCTGCACTGGCGATGGATAAGTGGCGCTCAAAGTTGGTCTGGCAGGCAGCTGGTTTGCCAACGCCGGGGTATCGTCTGATTGATGCCGACTCGGATGCGCAGGCCGTGATTGATGCGCTGGGTCTGCCGTTGTTTGTAAAGCCTGTCCATGAAGGCTCAAGCGTGGGCGTGACTAAAGTAAAAACCCTCGCCGATCTGATGCCGGCCTGGGAAGATGCCAGCCGCCATGATTCGGCGGTGATCGCCGAAACGGCATTGCTGGGCGGCGAATTCACCGTGGCTGTGTGGCAGACACCGACGGGCTTGAAAGCGCTACCACCGGTACGCATTGTGCCTGCCACCGAGTTCTACGATTACGAAGCCAAATACAACCGCGATGACACGCAATACAACGTGCCTTGTGGGTTGCCTGAAGCGCAAGTGGCGCACATGCAGGACTTGGCGGTTGAGGCTTTCGAGGCATTAGGTTGTCGTGGTTGGGGTCGTATCGATTTTCTGCTGGATAGCGCTGGTGCCCCTTATGTGTTGGAAGCGAACACCGCTCCGGGCATGACGGATCACTCACTGGTACCTATGGCAGCACGTGCGGATGGCGTGGATTACGACCATCTGGTGCTGACTGTTGCCGCCATGGCCAGCCTGGACGCCGGCTTGGCAGGCGCTTAAGGACACACGATCATGATCTGGAACCGTCCTGACTTGATGAACCGGCTAGCCAGCCTCTTGTGGGGTCTGGGGCTGCTGCTCATTCTTGTATCGGGTGTGCTCATGGTCATTCGCATGCCATTCTTTCCGGTGCGTGACGTGGTGCTGACTAAGCCGCTGGAGCGTGTTCAGCTGGAAGATATTCGTGCCGGCATAGCGCCCTTTATTGGCGGTAATTTCTTTACGGTGGATCTGAAAGCAATTCGCCAGGGCGCCGAACAACAGCCATGGGTTTATCGCGCCGATGTGCGTCGTCAGGGTTTTGGCAATCTGGCACTCAGTATTGATGAACAGGTACCAACCGCACGATGGGGCAATGAAGGAACGCGTACTACCTCAGAGTGGTTGAATCGGGATGGCGATGTGTTTGAAGTGCCTGATAGTTCATTGGGTGGCGCCGGTCAGGGTCTGCCTGTGCTGCATGGCCCGCTCGATACGGGTAATGAGTTGATGGCGCGTTACGTGCGCTACAGCAAGCTGCTTGAGCCAACAGGCCGCACGATTCGCCAGCTGGATCTGAGCCCGCGCCTATCGTGGAGTATGCGTCTTGATAATGGCACGCGCGTTGAGATGGGGCGTGAGCGCACCCTCAATAGCGCCGATGAGCAAGTGAATCTGTTTGTTTCGTTGGACCCCCAATTGGTGAGCAATCGCCCGGTAGCCCCGGTGGTGGTTGATCTCCGTTATCCAGCCGGTGTGGCAGTGCGGTACCCAACCGCACCGGCAGCCGCTTCTATCCCTTCTGACCGTAAAGGCAAGTCATGAGCAGAGAGACTAAAGAACTGATTGTTGGCCTCGACATTGGTACATCCAAGATTGTGGCAGTCGTTGCCGAAGTGGCAGCCGATGGCCGTCTGAATGTGTTGGGGGTTGGTGCGCAGGAAGCGCGCGGCCTATCGCGTGGTGTGGTCGTCAATATCGAAGACACAGTGCAGGCGATCTCCAAGGTGATCCAGGAAGTTGAACTCATGGCCGATTGCAAGGTCAAGGATGTATATACCGGTATCGCCGGTAGCCACATCCGTAGCTTCAACTCCAATGGTATGGTCGCTATCAAGGATAAAGAAGTCAGCCCGGGCGATATTGATCGTGTGATCGAAACGGCGCGAGCGATGCCGATTCCTGCCGAACAGGAAATTCTGCACATCCTCACACAGGAATTCGTGATCGATGGTCAGGATGGTATCCGCGAGCCGATCGGCATGAGTGGGATGCGTCTGGAAGTCAAAGTGCACTTCGTCACCGGTGCGATCTCTGCGGCCCAGAACATTGTGAAGTGCGTTCGCCGTTGCGGTCTTGATGTTAACGACCTGGTGCTGCAGCCGCTGGCTTCCAGCTATGCCGTGCTGTCAGAAGATGAAAAAGACCTGGGCGTTTGCCTGATTGATATTGGCGGCGGCACGACAGACATTGCCGTCTGGGCACAGGGTGCCATCCGTCATACGGCAGTAATTCCAATTGCCGGCAACCAGGTGACCAACGATATCGCTATGGCCTTGCGTACGCCAACCCGTGATGCAGAAGATATTAAACGCCGTTCGGGTTGCGCGCTGGCTGACCTAGCCACTCCGGAAGAAGTGATTGAAGTCGCTGGCGTCGATGATCGTCCGAGCCGCAAGCTCTCGCGTCGGGCACTGGCCGATGTGATTCAGCCACGCGTGGAAGAGTTGTTCGAGATTGTGCAGGCCGAGCTGCGCCGTTCCGGTTACGAGAACGTGTTGTCATCCGGCATCGTGCTCACTGGTGGCTCCGCTGCGATGCCCGGCATGATCGAACTGGGTGAAGAAATTTTCCACATGCCCGTGCGCCTGGGCGAGCCCAAGTACAGCGGCCCGCTGGTCGACGTGATCAAGTCGCCACGGTATGCCACGGCATTCGGTCTGATCCTTGAAGCCTACAACCAGCGTAAGCGTGGTCAACAGGTACGCGAGAAGCAGGGCGGCGTGAAAGACGTATTCGGATCCATGCGTGCATGGTTCGAGAAGAATTTCTGATTGCGTATGCGCAGTACGCAATTGAAATAGCAGCAAAGCTCGTACCAGCAGTTCCCACTTATCAGTATTCAAGTTTTTAACGGAGGCAGTTATGTTTGAAATTATCGAGAAAGAATCCAACGGCACAATCATCAAAGTGATCGGTGTGGGTGGTGCTGGAGGCAATGCCATCGACCACATGATTCGCGAGAACGTGCATGGCGTTCAGTTCATCGCCGCCAATACCGATGCAC
>JBPCSW010000305.1:0-2893 GCA_051006675.1 Fluviibacter sp. | reverse complement strand
TTTTTGCGCTTTTATAAACCTTTTTAATAGTTCTAATATGAAATATATGAAGTTCGTTCAAGTTGTGAATAAATATTCCACATATTTTCTTATGTGCGTTTGCTCGATTGCTGAACATATATTCTCTGTTTTATAAAAAGAATATCTGCGACAAAAATAACAAGGTCTTTAAAAACCTATTAACACCTTTTAAATAAATTGATATTTAAGAGGTAAAAAACCAATAAATGTTTTAATGATTGAGAAAATCATTTTTTAATATTTCTATATTTATTTTTTTATAAGGTAAAATATAATCTTGTTTCGTGTGTTCTATTTCATTATTATCATTATTTATTTTTATATTATTAAAATCATCATTATTTATTAACTTTTTAATATACGGGCATAATCGCGGATTATTTGGGTCTATTCTTTTTAAACATAAATATAAAAAAGCGTCATTAAAATATATTATAGAATAATTATATTTTTGTTTCCCTTCTCTATATGAAAAGGCCTTCCTTCTTACATTTCCCCCATAAATCTTTTTAGCAAGTAAAAATAAAAGTCTTAATAACTCTATTTTATTATTTGGTTTTTGTCGTGTGGTCCTATTAATATTTTTTAATATTTTATAATCTTCATCTGTCATATTAATAATATCATTTTTTATTTTGCTTTCATCATATGCGAATAAATAGGGGTTTATTTCTGGCGTATATGTTAATATTAATCTTTTATAAGTATTTATTAATATTTGCGGTTCTTTTATTGTTTGAAATGTGAAATCCTCTATATTTCTATCTGTTTTTTTTAAGCTTGAGATTTTATTATTAGATAAATAATATATGATATTAAAAACATATGAAAACTTTATATTATCTGTTTGCTACGCGAGCGCAAGCGCAAAATATCTTTATAATATATTATATTGTCTTCATTATTAATATTTATTAACTCTATTTTTTTATCTAAATCGATTTTATATTTGTCAGTTGATGAAAGTTCATGTTTTAAGTATTTATTAAATAAATCTATATTTTTTTGTTGATATTGTCTTTTTTCTTTATTCTCTTTGTTCTCTTTATTCTCTTTATTCTTTTTTTGTATTTTCTCTTTATTCTCTTTATAATATTCCTTCAGTGTTCTTCCTTCTATTTTTTTATTTAATACTTTATAATCTTTTGTTTCTGTTTCTTTTTTCATAAAATCTCTTATTATTTCTCCTTCTCGTTTTGTCAACTGTTTTTTATTATTGCATTTATAATCTTCATATAATTCAATATAACATTTAGACCAATCTTTATTATAAACCTCTTCTATATATTTATATAATATTGAAACTGTTAATTTATGCCCTCTAAATCTTACAGAAAGCGGGTGTGTTGTAGAACCTATATAAATATGTTTGTCATCCTCAATAAATCTTATAATATATATTTTTCCATTTAAATAGTTAGGCATTTCTAAATTATTATTATTTGTTTTTCTTTATATATTTTCTGTCTATCTATATTATGAACTCATATTTAAAATATAAGAAGATAAAAAAAATAATTATTAATTTAGCTTTTCTGCTTCTGTTTTTGCTCTTGCTTTTTTTGCTTTTGCTTTATCTATTTGTGCTTTTTCTTTATTCTTGATTAATTTATTATTTATCTTCTTAAAACTTTCATTTAATTTTATATGTTCCTTTTTATCTTTCTCTTTATTATTCTCAATCTCATATTTCTTATTCTCTAAACCTTTATAAAAGTTTTCATTATCTTCATTAGAAATTTCTATATTATTAAAATATATTTCTTTTATATCATCTATTAAATTGATGTATTTATATTTATTATCATTATTCAACGATAATTTATATAATTCGATATGTTTATTTAATATATCTTCATTAAAAGAGTAATTATAAACAGATATTCGTTTATCATCTTTATTTATTTTTATTTCTTTTGATTTGATAATCTCTCGCCCTAATAAAGATTTAATAACATTATTCAATAATATTAATAAATCCCCTTTGGTGTTTGGTTTATCTTTTTTGGTTCTCAATATACTTTTAATATATTCAAAATGATAATCCTTTAAAATTATGTCATCATTTAAAAAGGGGGCATCGTGTGAATATTCATATTTGAATAAATTAATATCATTTTTAAAATAATCATTAAAAATTTCTCTTAAAATTAATATTTTGGGTTTCTTATCTTTATAAATAATTTCTAAGTAATCGTTATTTAAGTCTTCCTCATTTAATAATTTTAAAATTTCTGTTTTGGTTGTCATTAATCTAAAATTTATATGTTGTGATATTGCTTTATCATCTTTTAAAATTTCGATATGATTTTTTAAGTCTTCATTATGTGGAATATCTAAATCTTTTAAAATTCTATCTAATTTAATTTTTGCTTTATGTGTATTATCTAAATTATTATTTATATAGTCGCTTATAATTTCCTCTTTATTTCCTTTCATTTGCTCTTTAATATTATTCAATTCGCCTTTTTCTAATGTCAAAGACTTATATAAATTTCTCTCAACATTAAACCCTTTATTTTCTAAAATTTTAAATAGATTGTATGAGAAAGAACTTTTTAAAATATCATTATTATATTCAAGATTATATAAAAGTTCTGTAAATATATTTTCTTTATAATCTATTTGAGTTCCTTTATCATTTGTCTGTGTGTCTATTAACTCGCTGAATGCTTCTTTAAATGCTCCAACGCCTCTTTTATATGTGTCTTTAATATCTTTTAAACTTTCATATTTCTTAATATTTGAAAGTTTATTTATATATAAACATAATTCCTTTATTTTTCTATTTCTTGTTATCTGCTGGGTTATTTCTTCTGGGTTTAAGGTGTTGTCGCCTTCGATTATGGAATATGTATTATAAGGGTTGGGA
>JBPCSW010000304.1:0-4794 GCA_051006675.1 Fluviibacter sp. | reverse complement strand
AACCCGTAGTAGAAAGTGTCCAGTTACCCGAAGTTACAGAAGCCGTAGCAACCCCCGCAACAGAGTCCTCTACAAGCTGAGTAATACTATTATTTACCGTATCCCCCCAAGTACCTGTTTCAGTTCCTGGTACGGGTTGAGCTAACCCTAAAAGTGTTGTGTAAGCTGTTGTCATGTTTTTAACCTGATGTGTTAATTGGGCCCCAATTAGGAGTTTGTGTTGTGCTTACTGCATTCCAGTTAGCAGTCTGTGTTGTAGATATATTACCCCAATTTGCCGTCTGTGTGTCGTCAATATTTTCCCAAAGTAAGCGCCCTACAAAGGTTCCTTCTGTTGCAATGAGCGTTTCAATAACAAACACATTAGATGTACCATTTGGATAATAAGCATCTTGTGCATCACCTATTGCGGATACAGATACATTGTATGTACTCCCCGCTGCACTATAACCGTCATCAGTAACTAACGGAGCATCAATATACGCATATAAATAAGCCGCTACAGCGTAGCTATCAGCTAACGTAACTGTCTCGGTAATATCTACAGATTTTGATACATCCCCAACCTCAGAAGCAAGTGCTGTTAATATCTCTTCGTACGCTGAAATATATTCTAAACTTACTATGTACCCATCTGTTGAAATTACGGTATCTGACACTGTTGCGTAATACGTTGACCCTGCTACTGTATATAAATCAGCAGAGGTAACACTTTCAGAGAACGTAACATTATAGGTACTACCCGATGCACTATACGCATCAGTTGAGGTTAAAGTTTCAACTACATAACCCAGTATTGGTACAGTACCTATTGTATAAACGTCAGAAGCGGTTGCGGTTTCAGTAATATCTAAGTAAGTATTTGAAGCAAACTCATACACATCATCAAGTGTGCCGTATTCAACGACATTCACATCAAACGGTGTACCGTTATCAAACACATCAGTCGCTGAAACACTTTCTGTAAGCGTTAACTGAGTACCACTAATTGAACTATATACGGTAGTAACAGGTGCAGATTCTGTAATTAGCCCAACTCGATTAAACGTATTAGTAAACTCGTCTGTAAGCGTTGCTGTCTCTACAACTGGTGCTGACTGCGCTAATGCACCTACACTGCTATCGGTTGCTGTTAAGTCTTCTGGTTGGTCTGCGCGTGAGGTACCTATAGAAGCAAAGACATCATCTGTTGTTAGTGTCTCTTCTATATTACCAACATTACCTGATATACCGTCAACAGTAGAAGATGCTGTAACAGTCTCAGACACATCCATTCTATTGATTGGAGTAGACCCAGCATAAGAATCATCCGCTGTTACTGATTCAGAAACAGACGCTCCGTACTCAATAAGTACATCAAAGCTATCACTTGTTGTAAGCGTTTCAAGAACATCAACAACTTTAAATGAGCTAGGGACAATCGTAAGGCCAGCAATCGGTGCAGCAGCAAATGGCGTAAAACCAAATAAACTGGCTACTTCATCAAAAGGAGTTTGGTATACATCAGAGGCAGTGACTGATTCTGATACTGATACAACATAATTAATACCGCCAGATAGACTATCTGACGCAGTGGCACTCTCTGTTAAATAAGCGTGGTTGTCTAAGCCTATATACGCATCGGTAGCCGTTAGTGATTCAGTGATACCAACTACAATAGTAATCGGACCGCTATTGGGTAGCAGTGCAAATGGGTACTCTGCAAAGGCTACTAACCCAAACATACTTTTATGGTGCTACTGGAAAATCTACAGCGAAAGGAAACCCTGCTTGCAAGGTAATATCTCTAAGTGCTTGGCGATAAACCGCCCACGATGCTTTGTCTACAGGTGCATCAGCTACTTGTGTCCAGTCTGATTGTGTTAACAGTCCATTGCGTCTATAGCGAACTTCATTGGCTTTTTGAGTATTTTCAGCATCAAGCTCATCTTGTGTTTTATCCTCAACAATCACGTCATACACTACGCCATTTTCAATATAAGGCTCAACTGAGGTGAGTTTTTGGGTAGGTAAGCGTGTTCTGTCTGACTGTATTTGATACGCATTGCGCTCCTGCGCCCACATTAAATCAAGTCCGTCTTGTGGGAACGATACGTTAGGGAACACCTCTGTATACTCACCATGTGCTGTAATTATGTTGTTTTCAATTATGGCTATTTTCA
Organism: Fluviibacter sp.; assembly: GCA_051006675.1. Taxonomy (GTDB): domain Bacteria; phylum Pseudomonadota; class Gammaproteobacteria; order Burkholderiales; family Rhodocyclaceae; genus Fluviibacter. The sequence goes on along the minus strand of JBPCSW010000304.1, from coordinate 2,632 downwards.
TGTTTTTATCCTATTGGCAGAGGGGCTGTTGGTGGTGTAAAATTAGTTGTATATCTAGCCACGCCTTTTGTAACACGTAAATCGTATATGTAAGCGTTTAAATAAAGCCCACTAGAATCAAAAAGACGTCCTATATAATAAAGGGTTGAATTACTAGCGTTAATTGCGCTAGAAACTGAAAACCCAGTTGCGTTATCAACTACACCGTTAATATAGTGTTTTATTACTCCAGATGCTCTAACAGTCGCTATATATACCCATTGACTTGTTGGAATATTGTTAGTTGTCTTATTAGATGTACCGGATAGCCAGAAACTTAATTTAGGTCCAGTTTCAAAAACCCAAATATAATTTGAGTAGTCTGGACCAGAACGTGTATCTATAATACCTTGAGTTCCTGTGCTATTTAAATATACCCATGCCTCAAATGTAAAATCCCCAGTCCCAAAACTAAAGCCTGCATTTGCAGGGATGCTTATACTGCCTGAACCAGGAACATAAACAGACCCACTACCGTATTTACTTTGCGTAGTGCTAATTGCGACAGGGCTAGTGATAGTAGTAGCTAAATGATTGTTTGAAGAATCTACGATGTTAGTCGTTGTACCGTTTGCTCCATTTCCAACAAGCAATAAAGATACGTTACTCCAATACGGGTCAGTAATCCCTCCACCAGTAGCCGCAAATCTCGATAACATACTCATCGCACAAACTTCCCATAAATGGTTGTACCCGCATCACGAGTCCAAAGTAAACACCAGTCTGTGCCCGATGTTTGCAAAGTCACGCCGTTAGAGGAGAACGTAGTCGTTGTCGCGCCTGTTGATGTAATCCAGTTAATGGTTGGCCATGTAATTGTGCCAGCCGCGCCTAAGTTAACCCCTTCAATTAAAAGCTCACCTAAATTACCCGACGGCGGCCAATTTGTGATTGAGAGCGTAGGACTACTTGAAGCCGTTGGTGCCCATCGTTGCTGAGAGCCGTTAGTAAAATCTAAAGCCGCTGTGGTGCTGCTGTTGTAGTAAACCCAGCCAGTATCTTTATACATTGTTCGAGTCAGTGAGTAATCACCTCCCGTTAAGTTACCACCCAGTGTCATTGCACTTACTGTTGCAATGGTGGTTGTTCCTGTAAATGTAGGACTTGCAATAGGTACTGTTACTTGTGACGGAAGCGTCACAAACACATCTTTAACCCCAGCAGTGAACGTAACCAAACTACCTGAGTTACTAGATGAATACACCGTTGTTCGCGCTAAGGTATTACCCGATGAGCTATAAGTACCAAGACCTACTTCCCAGTTAGGTCCACCTTGATCTGCAATCGTATAGTACGTTGTATTACCATTACCAATAGCTGATGAGAAAGCTTGGCAGCCCGTAACCGCACCTGCTAATGTAACAGCTCCTGTACCAGTTGTGGTGGATGTCTCTCTAACTCTATCAGCTATTACTAAAGCCATACTATACCTCGACTAAATCGTCTTCTGAGAACCAGCGTTCTTGCGATACTTTATTTGCGTCAGTCCAAGATACTAAATACTGAATGTCACCTTCTTGATTAACATTCAATGCGCTAACTAAACCTTGTGGCACAGGACTTACTACTTTAACTTCTTGACCTATTTTAAAACTTGCAGCCATGATAATCTCCTAAACGCTTGCGGTGAATGTGACGAGTAGCGAGTCACCAGAAACAACACTACGATTATCACCAGTAAAGCTACCTGCTGAATAAAGCACACCAGTTGTTGTAGCGCGTGTTTGAGTTTGGCACATTAAAGCGCCAGCGATAGTAGCTGTATCATTGATACTAAAGGTTGTTGAAGTAGATGAAAGTGAGCCAGATGCCGCAGAGCCCCACCCAACCGTAATACGATTAGTACCAGAGTACGCTGTGCTTTCAGTCCAACCAGCGTGAGAAGCAAGTGTATCACCTGCAGCATAAGTAGGGGGCGTTGCACCATCAACAAGACCCATATACCAAGCCGCTGTCCAAGAGGTACCTTTGAAATACTGAGTTAATAAGTCATTTTTACCTACCGTCACTACTAGATTTTCAATAGCGTCTACCCATTTGGTATTACCATCTGAGCCTACGCAAACTACATCGTAGTGACCTTTAACTTTGATTTGTTCCTGCATATCACCAGCGCGAGCGATCTCAGCGCCACTAACGTCAACAGGATTGATTTTTTCTGATTGCATTATATACCCCTAATTAGAAGACCGGATGATGGCAGAAGTTGCCGTATTCGCCGGAAAGGTTATTGTAAAAGTTGAAGTCGTTGTTTTGTCACTACCAAAGTCCAGTACAGCTACAGAGCGGTTAGCTTTAGAGCTATTATATATCAGAGCGCCGCGTGCTGTGAAACTAGCTGATGTCCACGAGATATTGTTAAAACTAATGTACGCAGCCCCATCAGAGGCGTTTACTGTTGGCGCTACTAAGGTTTTACCTGTCGCTGTATACCCAGTGCCAGAAATCTCATCTACAGCTGTATACTCGGTGGTGTTTTGATTAAGCGTAGCATTAGCTGTGTACAAAGCAATTTTAAACGTATCCGTAGTAAAGTCATGGATAGCTTCGTAAAGTTCTTTTTTAAAGCTGGTTGTTTGACCTTGTACTATCA
>JBPCSW010000303.1:0-5519 GCA_051006675.1 Fluviibacter sp. | reverse complement strand
GTGATGATGCCGATGGTACGTGGGAACGCAGGCATCGTCTTTTTTCGTGCAGGATCAAATAGTCCGGCCGCTTCAAGTTCGGTTTTGATACGCAAAAAGCGCTCAAACAGCGCACCGAGGCCACCCTTAACCAGTGTTTCTACGGTCAGCTGGAATTCGCCACGGGCTTCGTAGAGCGTTACCTGAACGCGGGCACGAACTTTGTCGCCTTGTCTCGGTTGCCAACCCAGGCGGGCCGCGCGTGTGCGAAACAGGGCGCAACGCACCTGTGCACTGGCATCTTTGAGGCTGAAATACATATGGCCGGAAGTGGCAACGGTGAGCTGGGCAATTTCTCCTTCAACCCACAATAGAGGAAAACGACTCTCAAGCTGAGCGCGAACGGCCGCGTTGAGGTCGGAAACCGTCATCACAGGCGTTTCTAATGATGGTGCAGCATCGTCAAAAAGCGTATTCGTAACCATACGGCGTACTTTACCTTGCTTCGGAATTCTTTATAGGTGAATCCGATGTACTTATATGTAAAAAATGGGGGGAAATTCTCTTGACATATCGTTATTTTCTCCACCGCATCGCAGCGAACCCTTTGTGTAGAAGGGGTCGACTCGTGAAGCACCCTGCCAACCCAATAGAAACTTCATAACCTGCTGAAAACAAACAAAAAATACAAACGTGCCTTTTTTTGGGCAGCGTAACCTAACTGCCTTTATTTGTTCGACTTAGACACTTTTATGACAGTCTATCCACAAACTTATCCACTAAATTTGTGGATAACACCAGTGGGGCTATAACTCATTGAAATGGTGAGGGTGGGGGTTAGTTTTGCTTGCTCAAAAATGAGGGGCTAGCTAAACTGCTACTTTGTATTTAAGCAGGTTGGAATAACGTGTTTGCCATCATTCAAGCGGCCGGTTGGCCGATCTGGCCTCTCCTCATTGCCTCCGTTATTGCGCTCGCGTTAATTATTGAGCGTTTATATTCATTACGGCGACCCAAAGTCTTGCCAGTTGGTTTATTGCAAAGCGTTCTGGCTACCCTAGCTAACGGCGGTTATGACGCTGCCCGTTTGGATGCTCTGGAAGAAAGCTCTCCATTGGGACGCGTACTCGCAGCAGGGATTCGTAATCAGAACAGCAGCCGTGAAGTCATGCGTGAGGCTATCGAAGAGTCCGGTCGCATGGTGTATAGCCAGCTGGAACGTTATCTGACTACCTTGGGCACGATTGCATCCATTGCGCCTTTGTTGGGTCTCTTGGGTACGCTGGTCGGCATGATTGATATCTTTGGCGCGCAATCTCCGGTAACGGGGAACCCGCAGCAGCTGGCTTACGGTATTTCTGTTGCCCTTTATAACACCACCTTCGGTTTGTTGATTGCTATTCCCGCTTTGATCTTCTGGCGCCACTTTCGTGCTTTGATCGATAAGTTTGTGGTCGATATGGAGCAGCAGGCGATCAAACTCGTTGAAGTGGTTCATGGCGATCGCAAGTAAGCTCCGGAGTTTTTTATGAATTTTCGCCGGGGCAGTGGGCGTGATGAGCCCGAAATCAACCTGATTCCGTTTATCGACGTGTTATTGGTCATCATCATATTTTTGATGATGACGACAACCTATAACAAAGTGTCAGGCATCGAGATCGATCTTCCTACGGCGGCGGCAAGCAATGCCACACCACCTGATGAAATCAGTGTCTCGGTAACGGCAAGTGGTACGGTCGTTATTGATGGTCAGAGCATGAGTCGCCCTAGTGTTGATGCAGTTGCCGCAGCGCTAAAAGCAGCAACGGCCAAACGTAGTGCAAACGCCAAACCCCCGGTTGTTTCGATTAATGCCGATGCCAAAGCCACGCATCAGAGCGTGATTGATGTCATGCAGGCTGCGCATCAGGCTGATCTATCCCAGATTTCCTTCACTACTCGAAGCGGATCATGATGTTTAGGCCTCAGGCAATTGAGGCCTTTTGGTATGGCCGTACCCATTTAGGGGCTTTGCAACGTGTTGTACTGGTTGCCCTGTCTTGGGTCTCTGTTGCAGTTGTCTGGACTCGCCGTCGCCTCTATCAGTGGGGTGTCTTAAAGCAGGTGCGCTTGCCGGTGCCTGTGCTGGTGGTGGGAAACTTGATTGTGGGTGGTGCCGGCAAGACACCGGTGGCTTTGGCGTTAGCGCAGCAGCTGAAAGAAATGGGCTGGCGCCCCGGTATTATCAGTCGTGGGTATGGACGCAAGGTGCCCGGTGTCAGAGCGGTTGGTATTGGTGACAGTCCTCAACACGTGGGCGACGAGCCGCTTTTATATGCGCAGCAGGGGCTGCCGGTTTTTGTGGGTGAAAAACGTGCAGAAGCCGGGCGAGCGCTTTTAGCGGCAAATCCAGGCGTTAACATTCTGATTGCCGATGATGGCTTGCAGCACCTGAATCTTGCGCGGGATCTGGAAGTCGTGGTGTTTGACCAGCGTGGGGTCGGCAATGGGCAGTTGCTGCCAGCGGGCCCTTTGCGGGAATCATTGGCCCGATTGGCTGATCCGCTGGTGCATGGCGTGATTGTGCAGGGCAATCCGGATCAATCCGGTTGGCCTGATGTGCCTCGTTTTGAAATGTCGCTGGTGCCGGATGCCGTTTGCGCCGTGAATCAGCCAGCACGTCAGTTACCGCTGAAAGACTTTGCTGGTCAATCCGTTCTGGCGATTGCAGGCATTGGCCATCCGGAGCGTTTTTTTAATATGCTGCGTAACGCAGGCCTGAAGGTAGAAGGGCTGCATTTTCCGGATCATCACGACTTTAAGGCGGGGGATATTCCGATCACGCGTTTGCCGGTGATGATGACGGAGAAGGATGCAGTAAAATGCCAACACTTTGCTGACGGACACGACAACTGGTTTGCCGTACCCGTCAGTGCCCGCTTTTCCCCGGTATTGCCGCTGGCCGAATGGCTAGGTGATCACAATGCTGCGTCTACGATAGAGAGCCGTTAAATGGATCCGCGTCTGCTTGAAATACTTGTTTGCCCTGCGTGTAAAGGCAAATTGGCGTTTGATAAAACTGCTCAGGAGCTGGTCTGTGAGCCGTGTCAGTTGGCTTATCCTGTGCGCGATGGTATCCCCATCATGATGCAGGACGAAGCCCGCAACCTGAACGGTCAGCAAGGCTAAAGCAAGGGGCCGGAGGTGAGTTACGTGACATTCCGCGTGGTGATTCCGGCTCGACTTAAATCAAGCCGATTGCCGGACAAGCCGCTCCTTGATCTGGGTGGTAAGCCGATGATCGTTCGTGTTTGTGAACGAGCGCAGCGATCAGGTGCAGATACGATTGTGGTGGCAACGGATAGCCGTGATGTACGGGACGCCGTTCGGGAAGCTGGGTTTGATGTATGCATGACCCGCGAAGACCACCCGAGTGGTACAGATCGAATTGCCGAAGTGTGTGATCACTTTGGCTGGGCAGATGAAACCGTGGTGGTGAATGTGCAGGGAGATGAGCCTTTTATTCCGCCCGAACTTATCGACCAGGCGGCGCACCAACTGGTGGACTCAGGTGCTGATATGGCAACGCTGGCGCATGCCATTCATGATGCGAGTGAACTGTTTAATCCGAATATCTGCAAAGTCGTCATGAAGGCCAATGCGGATGCACTGTATTTTTCTCGGGCACCGATTCCTTTTGCCCGGGATGATTTCAGTCCTGTATGGCAGCAGGGAAGTCAGCCCCAAGCATTGCCTACGAATGGTTACGCCTGTTATCGACATATCGGCTTATACGCATACCGTCGTCGTTTTTTAAGGGATTACGCCAGTCTCGCACCGAGTCCGCTTGAATCTATCGAGGCGCTGGAACAGCTGCGGGCGCTATGGCATGGTTACCGGATTAGTGTTGCCGTAACGGAAACCCTGCCGCCAGCCGGGGTGGATACACCGGATGATGCCGCTCGCGCACAACAGGTATTTGCCGAGCAGTTCGCTGCACTGCGCATTGACCCTCAGTCATAATTATCGTAAGTTTTTAGCAAGGTATATGTTTCAAACTTTCACCATCATTACTTTCTAATCGAGGATACCGATGAAACTCATTCTGTTGGGCGCTCCGGGCGCTGGTAAGGGCACCCAAGCCAAATTTATCTGTGAAAAATTCGGTATTCCACAAATCTCCACCGGCGATATGCTTCGTGCGCAGGTTAAGGCTGGTACCCCACTGGGTATGGAAGCTAAAAAACATATGGATTCGGGCGGTCTGGTTCCGGATGCCGTGATCATCGGTATGGTCAAAGAGCGTCTGAAAGAAGCCGACTGCAAGAATGGTTACCTTTTCGATGGTTTCCCACGCACGATTCCGCAAGCAGAGGCGATGAAAGAAGCAGGTGTGCCACTAGATATCGTCCTGGAAATCGATGTGCCGGATCAGGACATCATTGATCGCATGGCAGGTCGCCGTGTGCACCTGGCATCGGGCCGTACCTATCACATCACTTACAACCCACCTAAAGTGGCAGGTAAGGATGATGTGACGGGTGAAGACCTCATTCAACGTGATGATGACAAAGAAGAAACCGTGCGTCATCGTCTGGACATCTATCACAGCCAGACCAAACCCCTGGTGACCTTCTACACCAACTGGAAGAATGCTGGCGACAGCAAAGCGCCGAAGGTAGAAAAAGTAGCCGGTGTGGGCAGTGTTGATGAAATTACTTCACGTGTCCTTGGCGCGCTGAACTAATTAACAATCTAGTTACAGTCGGGCGCCCGGTTGGCTCTGCCAATCCGGCGCCCGATCTGTTTTAATGCAGCCATGAAGAACGCACTTTATTTCCAGTCAGGCGGTGTCACCGCCGTTATTGGCGCTACGGCTGCAGCACTCATCAAGGCACATAGCCAAGTGTCTGAAGGGCGTTTATTCGCTGCCGAGCATGGTTTATCCGGCATCCTGAACGATCAGCTCGTTGATGCTTCTGCGCTTCCAGAATCGATGAGATTGGCGTTAAGTCAATTGCCGGGTGGAGGACTGGGATCAGGGCGCACATTACTGGCCAGTGAAGCTGATAATCCAGAGCAATGGCATCGTGTGCGGGACGTTCTTGTCACTCATCAGATCGGCACGGTTTATGTAAATGGCGGTAATGGTTCCATGGACACCGCAGCCAAGCTCGTTGAACTGAGTGATCGGTTCGGGTTGGGCCTCCGGGTAATTGGTTTACCTAAGACCATCGATAATGATCTAGAAGGTACAGACACGTCACCGGGCTTTGGCTCGGCATTAAAGTACCTTTCCGTCTCGCTTATGGAAGCGGCACGTGATCATTGCGCCATGGCAACTAAACCCAGTGTTTTTATTCTGGAAGTCATGGGGCGCCATACGGGTTGGTTGGCAAGTTGTGGTGCCGTGGCAAGGTTGCCGACGCAAATGGCGTCTCCGCTGATTCTTTTTCCTGAAGTGACGTTTGACCCAGAACGTTTTGTAGCGGCGGTGCAGTCCAGTTTCACTAGACATAACGCATGCGTGTGTGTGGTTTCAGAAGGCATCCGTACCGCGG
>JBPCSW010000302.1:0-2660 GCA_051006675.1 Fluviibacter sp. | reverse complement strand
CCCATGGGTTAAATTTACCTAGAACACTTTGCGATAATGACTCCAACTGAGCAAATTCAGGTGAGGTTTTAAGCGTTTTTCGTCCTTCATCCGTTAGAAGGTACTCCGTCACGCAGCCTTTGCACTTGATGTCAATAACTTCACCGTTGTCGATTATGATCTTGAGTGTTTAGATCACCAGGCTTGGAATGCTCACGATACCGCTTGCGATGTCGCGTGCAATGGAGGGGCCAGCGTTCAGATAAAGAAAACCCAGAACCCGCTCGCGCATTGTGCCCGTTGTTTGACGAACATCAGCATCAGGGCCAGAAAAGAGACCAGCCGCCCTTTGTTATTGGGCGCAAATGTTGGCAAGCGACCATGCAACATATCGGATAAAAACAGGCTCATACGGATCTAAGTAAGCTTTCAGTGAATTATTGATTAATAGCTGTGGGATACAAACGTAGTTTTTTAACCTAGCAGTTATGCGGGCTGCCTACGATCGCTTACCAATTCCTACAAATGCCTACGAAATATGCAGCTGCTGCAAATCTGGGGCTAGGTTGTTAGACTTAGCACATGAAACGTTTTTGTATGTTACTGCTGGGCCTATGGCTGCTCATTTTGGGGCAGACAGTCTATGCACGTGACAACGAAAGCTACATCCTTGAGCAGTCTTTCTACTCTGATAAAACGGATACGCTGAGTTACTCAGACGTTAAGTCTTTAGTGTTTACGCCTTATCACGGCTTGCTAACAGGTGGTTATAGCAAAGGTGCTTATTGGATCAAGCTCAGCGTTCAGGCAAACATGCAGGATCTGGTACTCCGAGTTCGCCCGGCGTACCTTAACGAGATAACACTGTATGACCCCGCTTCACCGCATGGCCCTAAGTTGAGCGGCAGTAATTTTCCGATTGATGATGCAGATGTGGAAGCAGTCAGCCTAAATTTCATATTGCCACCAAGCACGACGAATCGGGAAATTTATCTACGCGTTAAATCCCTTAGCAGCTACTTGGTTTACGTCGAAGTCATGCCGTTAACTGACTTCAAACGCCTGGAGCGAACAGATAATTTGATCTACGCAGGATATGTGGTGCTAACCCTGATTCTTGCGCTATGGCTGTTTATGACATGGCTGATGAACCGAGAGCGCGTCATCGGCGCGTTTACGCTGCAGCAATCATTTGCATTCATACATGCATTTATCAAAATAGGTTTTGCGCGGGCACTCCTGGATCGCTACGTCAGCGATGAGTTGATCCTTGATGTTTCAAATCTTAATACTGTGTTTTATCCATTCGTCGCCCTGGTTGTGAACAGACTGCTGCTGCAGGAGTATGGTTTAAAGCCTGTGTTCAAGTTTGTGTTTAATGCGTTGACACTTGGCTCTCTGTCCGTAATCGGATTGTTTCTAAGCGGGTATGAAGTTTTGGCAATTAATATTAATGCGATACTGGTACTTGCGATGATGTTGTGGTTTCTGGTCTGCGTTTTGTGGGGTACTGACTCGACCAAAGCTCTAGAGACGGCGAACGCAGTTCAGTTGAATGTGCTGCGCATTTTTTACGGGTTTAATCTACTAGTCTGGCTCATTGCAATATTGCCCTTGCTAGGCATCATTTCAACAGGTACCGTTGCGCTGCATTCGCTCTTCGTTTACAACATCATGAGCTCATTGGTGTTTTTTGTCCTGCTTCAATACCGTGCGCGCTGGTTGCTCAGGCATGAGGTTGCCAGAGCGTCGACACTCAAGGCGGAGGCAATACAAGAACGCCAACGACGAGAGGAACAGAGTATGTTGATGGCCATGTTGTCTCATGAGATTAAAACACCACTCTCAGTGCTCAAGTTGGTAATGGATGCCAAGGTGGCGGGTTCTGATCTGGAAGGCCATGCCAATCGCGCTGTTGGCAACATCAATTTTATCGTTAATCGATGTCTTCAGCTTGGTAAACTTGATGCAAAGGCGATTCAGATTAACCGTAGTGCTTTTGAAGCCCAGCAGTTTTTTGAAGAGATACTGGAAGATTATCAAGGCGTGAACCGGTTTGAGACCACTATCCCCAAAGAGTTGCAGTTGAGTACTGATCGAGAAATTCTCCGGGTAATTATGTCGAATCTTCTAGAAAATGCTATCAAGTATGGTGCCTCTGATCGACCTGTGCACGTTGACATGGTTTCGTTAAGAAAAAACGAAACCTCTGGCGTTCAAATAACAGTTCGTAATGAGGTGGGTCCACTGGGCGTGCCTGATGCCGACCAGGTCTTCAAGAAGTATTATCGAAATACGCAGGCGACTAAAGTTGCTGGTTCCGGTTTGGGTCTGTTCCTAGTCCATGAATTAGCGAGCGTTGTTGGAGGGCGTGTCGCTTATGCAACAGAAGAAAAAGAGGTAGTGTTTAGCGTATGGATACCCCATTAAAAATTGCGCTTGTGGAAGATAACGACGATTTGAGAGATTTGTTGTTTCGAGATATCGCCAAGGCTAGGTATGCAGTGCAAAGCGCTGGTTGTGCCGATGACCTCGATGATCTGGCGGCGATGATGAGCTTTGATGTGTTGGTTCTGGATGTCAATCTGCCCGGTGAGAATGGCTTTGAGATCGCGCAGCGCTACAAGCAGTCTAACTCTAGCATTTACGTCATTATGTTAACGGCCAGAGGTGATCCGGAC
>JBPCSW010000301.1:0-4062 GCA_051006675.1 Fluviibacter sp. | reverse complement strand
GAGTCGAGCTCTGCACCAACGAATTATGAGTATTCTGGTCGCTATAGATGGTGGGAGGATTACCATTTCTGTGCGGGTGACATTACCCAAGAATTCTTTTAAGTACGAGTAGATCGTTTGAGTACTCAAGATCACTATCGCTGTATGATAGAGAAAAGTGCTCAAGTAAGCTTTCTATCGAGCGCCTGAATTGATCGTTGCTCTTAACGGCAGTATTGATCTTCTGATAGAAAGTTGCCAAAGCCTCATTTTCACCTTTCTTCTCTGCGTCGAAAACGTAGTCAACTAGTGTTCTCAAGGCAGTAACCTCGCCCGCACGATGTGAAGACTTCTTATCGACTCGGTGGTCATCAATCGTCAACGAGAACTTGATCGCATTACTGAATAATGAGTCGACCGTTGCACTGACTTCCTGGCTGCTTAATTTTTCCGATTCCATGACAAGTAACCAAGAGTTACGATGCGCTTCCATCATGAATGGCGATGCCTTTTTGATAATTTCTTGATTCATAAGCTTAGTTTTGAGTATCTATTGAGTTTTGAAACAGGGGTTTCGAAAACGTAAAGTGGCTTTCCAGCATAAGGATGTTCAACTATTTTGCTTTGTCCTAGACAAATACTAGTACAATCCTTACTGTTCTGCTTGGTTATTGTCTGGTCAAATTCTAACAAAGTAGGGGGTTATTCATGAACACTCAAAAAAAATGCGGATGCGGACGAAGCCCAACAGGCTCCTGTATTGGTTGGCATTCTTTAAATGAAGCAGATTACAAAAAGGCCAAATCGGACTATGAATTTGAGCAATACCAGAAGCGAGCAGAGAGCCTTTGGTTCAAGGATGGAAGCTGTACTGGTGGCAAATCTTCGGCATGAGATACAGCAGTGTTGTCTAAATTCCTGATGTCATCAAAGTCAAAAACTGGAGAACGTAATGGATGCAATTCAAGCAATACGTGAAAGACGTGCGGTAAAGCACTTTGACCCTAGCCACCATCTGACAGCGGATGAGATCAAGTTGCTCCTTGATGTTGCCGCACAAGCACCGTCATCCTTCAATATTCAACACTGGCGTATTGTTAACGTCACTGATCCGGCATTGCGAGCGCAATTGCGGGAAGCGGCATACGATCAAGCGCAGGTGACAGACGCATCGCTATTGTTTGTCGTATGTACAGACATTAAGGCCTGGGAAAAGGATCCACAAAGATATTGGACTCATGCGCCGAAAGAGGCTCAAGACATTCTCGTCCCTTGGATCAATCCATTTTATGGTGGCAAAGAACAGCTTCAGCGTGATGAAGCGATGCGATCCGTTGGCATTATTCTGCAAACACTCATGATAGGTGCAAAGGCTATGGATTATGACTCTTGCCCGATGATTGGGTTTGATATTGAAAAGGTTGGTCAATTGGTGAATCTGCCAGAGAGCTACGCGGTCGGTGCCATGCTGGTCATAGGGAAGGGGATTAAACCCGCATGGCCTAAACCAGGATTTATCCCAATGAGTGAAATGGTTGTGGAGAACCATTTCTAAAGGCGAAGCTCAATGTTGGTAAACGCTAACTTTGGTGAGCGTATCGTCATAGATACGCTCAAAAGCAACTGGGTATCATCACCCGTCATTGGTGTTGAGAGAAACATGCTGGATCGGCTTGGTGCTGAAGAAGCTCGGGCAACTAGTATCGTGCGTTATGCAGCGGGTACAACTTTTACCCCGCATGAACATCCGCTCGGTGAGGAGCTCCTAGTTTTATCAGGCGTTTTCTCGGATGAGCAAGGCGACTACCCGGCTGGGACTTATGTGCGTAATCCCCCAAGCTTAAGGCATACAGCCTATTCCGAACAAGGGTGCGAGCTGTTCTTTGATGTAGATGACACTAAGCGCGTCGTTATTGACACGAGAAACGGAGTGTTCAGACAGGGTTTGGTGCCTGGTTTAAGTGTGCTTCCACTCCATGAATTTGGTACTGAGCATGCAGCACTAGTTCGCTGGGCACCTAGTACAAAGTTTCAGGCGCATACCCATTGGGGCGGGGAAGAGATATATGTAATAGAGGGTGTCTTTAGTGATGAGCATGGCGACTACCCTGCGGGCACTTGGTTACGCAGCCCTCATATGAGCGTTCACAATCCTTTCAGTGATCCTGGCTGTCTGATATACGTCAAAGTGGGCCACTTGGCTTAGATTTTGACCAGATTCCTTTTAACAAGGTAGGGGCTCTTTTAATCCTCCCATTTTTTAAGGAGGATCAGGAGTAGCTCTAAGTTTTATAAGCCCGCTAAGAAAAAAGCCAACCTGGTAAGAGGTTGGCTTTCTGGTTTGGTGGACCCCCAAGAGTCGAACTCGGCACCAACGGATCAAATATTCAGCCTATTTGCTATTGCAAAAAAACACGTTTCCCGTTGAAGTTACGCTGACTTGTGATCCACTATCTAAACCAGCTGAATTAGCTAAAATTTGAACCGCGTTTCCGCCCATGGCAGCAGCCTGATTTTTTAGGTCGTTAATAGCACCTGCTTGTAAATTTGCATTAGAAGTATATTGCCCCGTGAAGAAGTTGCCTTGCCCACCGGTAGCATCGCCTAAGTATTTACATTGAGGTCCAGGATCTGACGTAAGCAATCTAACCTTTTGCGCCTCTGGGCGCAATGAATTAGCTGCGCATCCAACAAGGACGAAAGCAGTAATTGTTAAAAAAACTCTCAAGCTACGACCCCTTTCGGTTAGGAATATCCGTATCCTAACCTATTCGTGTGTAAAAATTAAGCTAGAACGCTCTCTGAATTGGTGTCGTTCAACATCAGTTTTAAAGTAACAAAAAACCGCCTCAAGGGCGGTTAGATGTTTCTGACGGAACCACTAGGAAGTGGTGGGTCGTGAGTGACTCGAACACTCGACCTACGGATTAAGAGTTCAGGTGCTCTTCGAAATACCATTTGGTTATGGTGTATAAAAAGCGCTGTGCAATGGATTGTGCAGTGATTGCTGCGCGACGTTACTTGGATGTTGGGCCGTTACTGCTCGTAAAAGATTGAGGCTCAGAAGTGTCTAGCGTTCTATGACCTATTAAGTGTTCTTGTAAAACTGGATGATGAATTTTTCGATGTCCTTTGCATACTCATCATCAGCACCAAAATTCATATGATACCCTGAGGTGCAGGGATTCCCGCTCTGGGACTGACCTGATTCAACACTGATATATTCCGTGGTGGATTGATTAAACTTCTTTACGTGTTGATACGTTTTATAGGCAGTCTCTGGAGATGTGTTGTTGCATCCATCGTTTTTGTTATGGATAAAGAGCATAGGAAAATTAATCGGTGGGTCGAAATCTGATTCATTCCGTACACCACTGGCGATCACTCCGGAGATGAGGTTAAGTTTGTTATTTTTCTGCGCATATTGCACAAATTCACTTAGACTAATTCCGCCATTGCTATGACCGAGCAACCAAACGGGTAAACCTGTTTTTTGCTTATAAAACAGAATTGCACTTTCAATCCGAATCATATGATCCTTCGCAGTTCTATCCGCAGGGTATCGTTGATTGGGAGAAAGGGGAGAGGGACTGTCGAGCAACACCAGGTCTAACCTACCGCTAGTTTGTGAAGGATCCGTAATTCTCTTTAGAGTTTGAACAAATGCTCGTTTGTTGTCTTGATCGTTAGGTTTTAAACCTATAAATCCATCGCCACCAGGGATGAACAAAATCAATGCCTTAGGATTTTTCCCTTGCCAGAACATCGTTTGTGAAATTTCAGAACTGCACGTAAAGCAAATTGCTACAGGCGTTATCGGGATAACTTGGGCAGCGTTTAGATTTGATGAAATTGAGAGCGCTAAGAGTAAAAGAACCTGTTGCAGAAATTTCGCCATTGCTCTCACCATTTAAGGAGTCTAGAAGAGATTTTTATGGTGAAGATGCTACGGTATATTCGTGTCGAATGTACAAAAAAAGCACTTAAGTTCATAACCTAAGTGCTTTTGATGTGATTTTCTACCGCTTCCTGACGGAATACCTCTCCCAGTAAGGGTTTGGTGGTGGGTCGTGAGTGACTCGA
>JBPCSW010000300.1:0-8272 GCA_051006675.1 Fluviibacter sp. | reverse complement strand
CATGCCGCTGCAATCCAGACCGGCCTGCGGGTTTTTACCACCGAACTGATAACCCGTATCAATCAGGTTCATGGCCATAATGGTCACTTCCTGCCCTTGCGCGCTCGGTGGCAGATTGTCGGCACCAAACCGGGTAATGCCCTTGCCCCCCGTGCTTGCGCAACCGGCCAGCATTGTCAGGGTTAGCAACCCCAGGCAAACACCCGCAATTAACCGCTTTATTACAAATCCATGGCAGAGCGAGGGTCGCAGCAAAACGCAGTTCGTCATATGATTCAAAGTGTGGCGCAACCTGCTTGCGCCTGCAAGCAAATTTATCGCTTGGACTTGTATCTCTTCACTTGTTTGCCCGTTTGAAAGTTTGTAATGCCGCTGACCCGCCTAAATGATTCTTCACTGCTTCGATCTGATGCCTATATCAATGGCCAATGGCTAGGGAGCCAAAACCGTTTCGTGGTCGCCGATCCGGGCAATGGCCAACTACTTGGCAACGTAGCCGATATGGGTGCTGCGGAAACCCGTCTGGCAATCGATGCTGCCGAAGCGGCTTTCACTACCTGGCGAGCCCAGAGTGCCAAGACCCGTAGTGTGATTCTGCGCAAGTGGTATGACCTGATTCAGGCGGCTAAAGAAGATCTGGCAACCCTCATTACTGCTGAAGGCGGCAAAGTCTATACAGAAAGTCTTGGTGAGGTCGCCTATGCCGCCTCCTTTGTCGAATGGTTTTCAGAGCAGGCGCGTCGGGTGAATGGTGAAATCCTGCCTTCCAGCACACCAGATAAACGCTTGCTCGTAACACGCGAACCTGTTGGCGTTTGTGCCGCAATTACCCCTTGGAACTTTCCGGCAGCGATGATCACCCGCAAGGTCGCCCCGGCCCTTGCCGTAGGCTGCACCGTTGTGGTTAAGCCCGCAGAACAAACACCGCTCACTGCGCTCGCATTGGCTGTACTGGCTGAACGAGCCGGCATACCACCCGGCGTCTTTAACGTAATCACAGGATCCGCTGATGCTGCCCCTGAAATTGGTGCCACCCTCACCGGCGACCCACGCGTACGAAAACTGTCTTTTACCGGGTCAACCCAGGTTGGCCGGCTGTTGATGGCGCAATCCGCGCCCAGCCTCAAGCGACTTTCGCTAGAGCTGGGAGGCAATGCACCTTTTATTGTTTTCGACGATGCCGATCTGGACGCTGCTGTTGAGGGCGCTATGGCATCCAAGTACCGCAATAGTGGCCAAACCTGCGTCTGCGCCAACCGCTTTCTGGTGCACAAGGACATCCTCGATGTCTTTGCCGACAAGCTAGCAGCCAAAGTCCGCACCCTCAAAGTGAGCCATGGCTTTGAAAGCAATGCACAGATTGGCCCCCTAATTGATGCCAGCGGCCTAGCAAAAGTGGAATCGCTGGTGAACGATGCCGTCTGCCAAGGTGCCGAAGTCGTAACCGGAGGCGCAACCGATGCACAAGGCGCGCTTTACTATCAACCGACCGTCATCAAAAACCTTACGCCCAATATGCGCATCATGCATGAGGAAATATTCGGACCGGTTGCTGCACTTTTTGCTTTTAGTGATGAGCCTGAGGCGATCCAGATGGCCAACGATACGGAATTCGGTCTAGCCGCCTATTTCTTCACGCGTGATACCAACCGCATCTTCCGCGTTTCCGAGGCACTGGAATATGGCATGGTGGGCGTTAATACTGGCCTGATGTCGAGTGAAGTGGCACCTTTTGGTGGCATTAAACAATCGGGATTCGGCCGCGAAGGCTCTCAACACGGTGTCGATGAATATTTAAGCACCAAGTACACCTGTCTGGCGATCGACTAATCGGGTGTCACCAAAGATTCATGACGCATTGCAGCATAAGTTGCTATGATGTCGTCATGATTAATTGCAAAGCTTGAGGCTTGTTATGGGGATTATTCGTCCTGCGTATGACACCGCTGAACTCACAGTCGGTATGACGGCGTTTCAGTCGAAGACGATTACCGAAACAGACATCATTCTGTTCTCCGCTGTATCCACCGATACCAATGCGATTCACCTGGACGAGGAGTATGCCAAAACCACGCGCTTTGGCACCCGTATCGTTCAGGGTTTTTTAACCGCCAGCCTGATCTCCTCAGCACTGGCCAATCGTCTACCCGGCCCTGGCACCATCTTCCTTGCGCAAAACATGCGGTTTTTAGCACCAGTGCATCCAGGGGATACGGTCACCGCCACGCTAACGGTTCTGGAAGTCGACTACGTCAAAAACAAGGTGCGCATTGAAACCGTTTGTACTGTTGGCGACAAACGAGTAGTGGAAGGTGAAGCGCTGGTTCTTGCCCCAGCTCGCCCCAAAGAGTAAGTCTTAGAGCAGCACGATATCGTGCTGCTCGGGTCCATAACCGGATTCGCCTTGCAACGAGATTGGCTTACCAATAAAGTCCGAGGCCATCGCCAATGCCTGCTCTTCCTCTTCGAGAAAGAGATCAACCACCTGCTGGCTGGCAATAACTCGGTACTCACGCGCTTCAAACTGACGAGACTCCCGAACGAGTTCACGCAAAATTTCGTAGCAGACGGTACGCGCTGTTTTAACCTGACCACGACCATCGCAGGTTGGGCAGGTTTCACACAACACGCGCGCCAGTGATTCACGCGTACGCTTGCGGGTCATCTCCACTAGACCGAGGGCCGTAAAGCCATTCACGGTCATCCGCATATGATCACGGCTTAGGCACTTACGTAGTTCTGCCAATACCGCCTCCTGATGCGCTGGCTGATCCATGTCGATAAAGTCCAGGATGATGATGCCGCCCAGGTTACGCAGACGTAGCTGCCGCGCAATGGCTTGCGCAGCTTCCAGATTCGTCTTGAAGATCGTTTCATCGAAATTACGCACACCGACGAAAGCACCGGTGTTGACATCCACCGTAGTCATCGCCTCTGTCTGATCGATAATCAGATAACCCCCAGACTTCAGGTCAACACGTCGGGACAGTGCACGTTGAATTTCTTCTTCGACACCATACAAATCAAAGAGCGTGCGGTCTTCGTTGTAGTGCTCTAGCAAAGTGACGATGCCAGGCACGTAAATATCGGCAAACTCTTTAAGCTTCTGGAATGTCTCTCGCGAGTCGACCAGGATGCGTTCGGTCTCCGGGTTGGCAAAGTCGCGCAACACGCGCTGTGCCAGAGAAAGATCCTGATACATCAAGGAGGGCACAGGCGACGTAGTGATCTGCTGTTTGAGACCGGCCCAGATTTTACGGAGATAGTTAATATCATCTTGCAGAGAGGCCTCATCTGCCGTCTCCGCGATCGTACGCAGAATAAATCCACCCGCCTCATCGGCAGGCACCAGGCGTGTGAGGCGTTCGCGCAATGCTTCGCGCTCGGCTTCATCAATCCGCTGGGAAATACCGATATGTTTTTCCTGAGGCAAATACACCAGCATCCGACCCGCAATAGATACCTGCGTCGATAGACGAGCGCCCTTGGTGCCAATAGGGTCTTTGATCACCTGCACCAACAAAGTTTGCCCTTCGCTAATCACCTCTTCAATCGGGCGATACTCACGATTGGCCAAGTCGCCGATACGCGCCTGCCAGATATCTGCTACATGCAGAAATGCCGTACGTTCCAGCCCCACATCAACAAATGCTGACTGCATACCCGGCAAAATCCGGACAACGCGTCCCAGATAGATATTGCCTACCAACCCCCGCGTTGTATGGCGTTCGACATGGAGTTCCTGAACAATCCCCTGCTCGAGGATGGCGACCCGGGTCTCTTGGGGTGTGAAATTAATGAGGATACTTTCGGCCATAGGTAGAATGTGCGCCTGACTGTTTTTTATTGCCTGTTTTAACTGCCGCTTAATAGCCGAATTCTACTATGTCCACGAAAACTGAACTTCTCGCCCCTGCCGGCTCCCTGGCCATGATGCGTACCGCCTTTGCCTTCGGGGCCGACGCCGTCTATGCCGGCCAGCCCCGCTACAGCCTGCGCGTACGCAATAACGAATTCAGCACACTGGACGCCCTCCAGGAAGGCATCGACGAGGCACATGCACAGCAGAAATCCTTTTATATCGTCAGTAACATTTCACCGCACAACGCCAAGCTCAAAACCTATCTGGATGATATGGCACCGGTCGTCGCGCTCAAACCCGATGCACTGATCATGGCGGACCCCGGCTTAATCGATATGATCAGGGATCGATTCCCGGAGGTGCCCGTCCACCTATCTGTACAAGCCAACACCGTTAACTGGGCCAGCGTACGTTTCTGGGGAAAGATGGGCGTCAAGCGCGTCATTCTGTCGCGCGAACTATCGCTCGATGAGGTCGCTGAAATCCGTCAGCAATGCCCTGAGATGGAGCTTGAGGTCTTTGTGCATGGCGCGCTGTGCATTGCCTACTCTGGCCGTTGCCTATTGTCGGGCTATTTCAATCACCGAGATCCGAATCAGGGTACCTGCACCAACTCGTGTCGCTGGGACTACAAACTTAAACCAGACAAGGAGGCAGAGGCCACGCCCGGCATGACGGGCAGCAACTTCCCGCCGCTTGTTGTCGAAGAATCCAAGCGCCCGGGTGAACTGATGCCCATCGAAGAAGATGAGCATGGCACCTATATTCTGAACTCCCGTGATCTACGTGCTATCGAGCACGTCGAACGACTCATCGAGATCGGGGTCGACTCCCTCAAAATTGAAGGCCGCACCAAATCACCTTATTACGTTGCGCGCACCTGCCAGGCCTACCGCCGCGCCATTGATGATGCACAAGCGGGCCGTGGCTTTAATCCGCTGCTGATCGGCGAGCTGGAAGGCCTAGCAAATCGTGGCTACACCGATGGCTTCTATCAACGTCACCATGATTCCGACACGCAGAACTACCTGCGTGGCTACTCCGAGTCTGGCCGCAGCCAGTATGTCGGTAACGTTGAGTGGGATAGCGAACGCAACGCCGCGCGCGTGATCGTCAAAAACCGCTTTGCCGTGGGCGACTGGCTGGAGATTATCCATCCCGCCGGCAACCGCATCGTGCAAGTCAAAGCACTGGAAGGCCGCAAACTGGAATCGGTGGATGTCGCCAGCGGCGATGGTCACATCGTCTGGGTGAAAGACACTGAATGGTCTGCCGATTGCAATGGCGCCTTCCTGGCTCGCTTGCACGATGTACCCACGGACGAAATGATTGCCGCATCAGCCTCGGCGACACAACCGCAGGCTTAAGCCGTGCCCCGCCTGCTGGTGGCGATTAGTGCCCATGGCCTGGGCCATTTGGGACAAGCCGCGCCTGTTTGTAATGCGTTAAGGGCACTACGAACAGATCTGTCGCTCATTATCTGGAGCGCACTGCCTATCGATACGGTTCAGGCGCGCATCACCGCACCATTTGAGCACATCGACCACCCCTGTGATCTTGGCCTCATCATGCACGATGCCATGCGCGTTGATGTTGAAGCCAGCTGGACAGCATACGCCGACCGAGAAGCCAACTGGTCGGCGCACCTTAAAAGCGCGTGCCAATTAGTACAAGCTGCCGCACCTGATCTGATTCTCAGTGACGCTGGCGACATGCCTTTAGCCGCAGCCCAAACGCTGGGCATTCCCGGTGTCGCCATGAGCTCGCTTAATTGGGCAGATACTGCGCGCTTCTACTTTGAAGCGGTTCCAGACTCGACAGCTGTGCTAAACCGAATCACAGATATCTATGACAACGCAACAGCCGCACTGCGACTGACACCGGGTATGCCGATGCGGGGAATCACAGAACATATTCTGCCCCCCGTGGGTGCCCGCAGCACCCACACCAGAAATACACTCGAAGCCCTATTGGCGGCCATTATTGATCGACCCCTATTGGGTCGGCCGCGCATACTCATTGGCATGGGCGGCATCGAAACGCAGCTTTCTTACGCGCAGTGGCCAACACAATCGGCATTCACCCTCCTCGTTGCCAACCAACCCGGTTTGCCGGCCGAAGGCTCCCCAGCCCAAGGGATCATTAACGCCGATAGCCTATGCGAAGCCACCGGCTTTGTCTTTACCGATCTGTTAGGCTGGTGTGATGCCGTGATCTGCAAACCCGGTTACGGCACCTTTGTCGAATCGGCACTCGCCGGCACGCCTGTGCTTTACGTCGAACGGGATGATTGGCCAGAGCAACGGGTTCTGGTGGCATGGTTACAAGAGAACGCACGCTGCGCTAAACTCGCACCAGAAGCATTGCAACAAGGTCTCTTTAACGAAGCATTTAAATCGCTGCTTGCTCAACCGGCTAAAAATCCCATCCAGCAAGATGGCGCCACCATCGCTGCGCAAGAGATTATGCGCTGGCTAGATTGTTAACGCTTCAGAAAGCGTAACCGCAAGACTTCAGCAAACAAGCAGTTTCATGAACCGGCAATCCCATAACACCGGTAAAACTGCCCTGCATCTCTGCTACAAAAATGCCTGCGTGCCCCTGTATGCCATAGGCACCGGCTTTATCAAAAGGCTCACCGCTGGCAATATAACGCTCGATCGTTGCATCGTCTAACGTCATAAAATGCACCTGACTCACTGATAGCATCTGACGGATATCATGCCCATGCGCCAGCACCACCGAGGTTAAGACCTCATGCGCTTGACCAGAGAGCGCATTCAACATGTCACGCGCTTCATCGGCATCCGCAGGTTTGCCTAAAATACGTTCACCTAGCGCAACGGTTGTATCAGCAGACAACAAGGGACGTTCAGGTAGTCCGCGATCCCGCAGATAGGAAACCGCATGCAAGGCTTTATCAAACGCCACACGCCGCACATAGTCTCGAGGGGATTCACCGGGAAACACCGATTCATCGACTTCGTATTGCGTGCCTGCATCATCGGTAAACTGCAACACCTCGAATGGCACGCCCATACCCGTCAACAGCTCGGCGCGACGAGGACTTTTAGATGCTAACCAGACGGTCTGCATGGCCTTATTCACGATGGTAGGGATGGCCAGCTAACACCGTAATCGCGCGGTACAACTGTTCCGCCAGCAAGACACGCGCCATGGCATGCGGTAGCGTCAGTGAAGACAATCGGATCATTTCATGGGCCGTTGATTTCAAAGCGGGCGATATACCATCAGCCCCGCCAATGATTAACGCCACATCCTGCGCTTCTCCTTGCCAGTATTCCAGCCTTTTAGAGAGCGCTATGGTTGTAAGATCCGTGCCTCGCTCGTCCAGCATAACGCGACGGGCGCCCGTAGGAATGGCCGCCTCAATACGTACTGCTTCCAGATCCATGATCTGCTGGGCCGTACGATTGCCCGTACGGGGTTCCGCTTTAATTTCATGCAACACGATAGGCTGCGAACGAGGAAAGCGCTTCAGGTAATCCGAGCAGGCGGCCTCTGCCCAATCGGGCAGACGCTGGCCAACACTGATCAGATGTAACTTCATTAAGCCGAAGCTTTTTTAGCGCGTGGCGCGGCTTTCTTAGCGGGAGCCTTCTTGTCGGTTGTTTTAGTCGCCGTAGTTTTTGTGGCAGCAGGTTTGCGCGCACGGGGCTTCGCCGGTGTTTTTTCTGTGCTATCAACTTTGAGCGCTTTGCTCACGGCTTTTTTAGCGGTGGCTTTCTTTGCTGCTTTCTCGGCAGCATGCCCGGCAGGCTTGCCGGCGCCCCACAGACCTTCCAGATCAAAGTGTGCGCGCACCGTCGGCTGCATGATATGAACCACAACCGGGCCCAGATCTACCAGCACCCATTCACCCGTCTCTTCACCCTCTGTCGAAAGCACTTCACCACCCGCTTCACGGACCTTATCGGCCACGCTGCGTGCCAATGCGCGCACCTGACGGTTCGACTCACCGCTGGCCAGCACAATACGTTCGAACATCTGGGATACCTTGGTGGTATTCACGATGATGATGTCACGACCCTTGATATCTTCCAGCGCATCGACGGCGATGGTTTCAAGCTTTTTGATCGAGAGTTCTTTAGGCATGCTGTTCCTTGATGCTGTAATGACCGTCAATGCGCGGTCGGCTGATAGAGATGGTGCTGAACGATGTAATTTTCAACCGCTTGCGGCACCAAGCCAGAAATTGACTGTCCCTGCCCAACGGCACGACGCACTTGTGTGGCCGACACCGTACAGGGCGCTATGGTAAACGAAACCAGACATCCTGCGGGTTGTTGCCGCAACTGCTCAAGATCCGTTGTGAAATGCGCTTTCCAGAATGCGCTTAAGGCCTCTGGCATTTCGTCGGCCACCAGCGCTGACTCGGGTCGATTCGCC
>JBPCSW010000299.1:0-4998 GCA_051006675.1 Fluviibacter sp. | reverse complement strand
GTGTTGCTGAGCTGCTGGGTGCCCTTCTGCATACGCAGCGAGAACTGAGCCTTCAGCAGATCGAG
The DNA here is from genome assembly GCA_051006675.1 of Fluviibacter sp. Taxonomy (GTDB): domain Bacteria; phylum Pseudomonadota; class Gammaproteobacteria; order Burkholderiales; family Rhodocyclaceae; genus Fluviibacter. The sequence goes on along the minus strand of JBPCSW010000299.1, from coordinate 4,933 downwards.
CAGCTCCTGCTTGAGCTCGTCGTTCGATTTGTTTCTGAGTTCAGTTGCTTTCATCTCTTACCCCAGGTGGCGAGTAACGAAGATCGTGCGCAGTGGCAGCTTGGCAGCAGCCAGCTTGAATGCTTCACGAGCCAGCGCCTCATTGACGCCATCCATTTCGTACAGAACCTTACCCGGCTGAATTTCAGCAACGTAGTACTCCGGATTGCCCTTACCGTTACCCATACGGACTTCGGCTGGCTTTTTGGAGATCGGTTTGTCCGGGAATACACGGATCCAGATACGGCCGCCACGTTTGATGTGACGGGTCATGGCGCGACGGGCCGCTTCGATCTGGCGCGCCGTCAGACGGCCGCGATCGGTTGACTTCAGGCCGAATTCGCCGAAGGCAACGGTGGCACCGCGGGTCGCCAGGCCGGTGTTACGGCCTTTCTGTTCCTTGCGGTATTTACGACGTGCGGGTTGCAGCATTATGCACCTGCCTTTCTAACACGCTTGGCGGCCGGCTTTTTGTCCGACTTGCCTTCATCATCACCACGTGGACGACGCGGCGCACGCTTTGGTTCTTCAACCACAGCAGGCTGCTCGCCAGGTGCCAGATGCTCGCCCTTGTAGACCCAAACCTTGATACCGATCAGACCATAGGTCGTCATGGCTTCGGAGGTTGCGTAGTCGATGTTGGCGCGCAGGGTGTGCAGGGGCACACGACCTTCGCGGTACCATTCGGTACGGGCAATTTCAGCACCGTTCAGACGGCCGGAACTCATGATCTTGATGCCCTGGGCACCCAAACGCATGGCGTTCTGCATAGCACGCTTCATGGCGCGACGGAACATGATGCGCTTTTCCAGCTGCTGCGCGATCGAGTCGGCGATTAGCTGAGCATCCGTTTCCGGCTTGCGGATTTCTTCGATCGAAACGTGAACAGGCACGCCCATGATCTTTTGCAGATCCGAACGCAGCTGATCAATTTCTTCGCCTTTCTTGCCGATAACCACACCCGGACGAGCCGAGAATACAGTTACACGGGCGTTCTTGGCAGGACGCTCGATCAGAACCTTGCCCACGGAGGCGTGAGCGAGCTTCTTCTTCAGGTAGACGCGGACTTTGTTGTCCTCGGCCAGCATGCCAGCGAAATCCTTGTCGCTAGCATACCAACGTGAGTTCCAGTCACGGGTAACACTGAGGCGGAAGCCAGTTGGGTGAATTTTCTGTCCCATAGCGATTCCTTAGTTGCCCACGGTCACGAAAACGTGACAGGTTGGCTTGGTGATACGGTTACCACGGCCCTTGGCGCGCGCAGTAAAGCGCTTGAGCACCATACCCTTTTCGACGTAGATGGTCTTGACGATCAGCTCATCAATGTCGGCACCTTCATTGTGCTCGGCATTAGCGATTGCAGATTCAATCACCTTCTTAACGATCAGGGCACCCTTTTTAGGAGAGTATGCCAGGATGCTTAGGGCCTGGCCCACGGACTTGCCGCGAACGAGGTCAGCAACGAGACGGCCTTTTTGCGCCGAGAGGCGCACGCCGCGCAGTACAGCACGAGTTTCCATCATCGGCTCCTTACTTCTTGGCTTTCTTGCCGGCAACGTGACCTCTGAACGTACGCGTCAGAGAGAACTCGCCAAGCTTGTGGCCAACCATGTTTTCAGTCACAAACACGGGAACGTGCTGACGACCGTTATGAACCGCCAGTGTCAGACCGAGGAACTCGGGCAGCACTGTCGAACGACGAGACCAGGTCTTGATTGGGCGTTTGTCATTGCTGGCAATCGCTGCTTCGACCTTTTTGATGAGGTGCGCATCAACGAACGGACCTTTTTTCAGTGAACGAGTCATGGTCTATTCCTTATTTCTTGTGACGACGCTGCACGATCATGCTGGTCGTACGCTTATTGCTACGGGTGCGGTAACCCTTGGCTGGGGTACCCCATGGCGAGACAGGTACGCGACCTTCGCCCGTACGACCTTCACCACCACCGTGCGGGTGATCGATTGGGTTCATGGCAACACCACGAACGGTCGGACGGATACCGCGCCAACGGGTTGCACCGGCTTTACCCAGTTTACGCAGGTTGTTTTCTTCGTTGCTGACTTCGCCAATGGTGGCGCGGCATTCAACGTGCACACGGCGAACTTCGCCAGAGCGCAGACGAACCTGAGCATAAACACCTTCGCGGGCCATCAACTGAACCGAAGCGCCAGCCGAGCGTGCCATTTGAGCACCCTTGCCTGGAATCATTTCGATACAGTGAATAGTGGTACCCACTGGGATGTTGCGGATTGGCAATGCATTACCCGTTTTGATCGGGGCTTCCGAACCACTCATGATGGTTGCGCCAGCTTCCAGACCACGCGGGGCGATGATGTAACGACGCTCACCATCTGCATACAACACCAGAGCGATGTGGGCAGTGCGGTTCGGGTCATATTCCAGGCGTTCGATCTTGCCCGGGATGCCATCTTTATTACGCTTGAAGTCGATCAGGCGGTAGTGTTGCTTCGAACCACCACCCTGGTGACGTACAGTGATACGGCCGTTGTTGTTACGACCGGCGTTCTTGGATTGTTTCACAACGAGCGCTGCGTGAGGGCGACCCTTGTGCAGATTCTCGTGAACAACCTTAACGACGCCACGACGACCGGGCGATGTTGGTTTGACTTTGACGAGTGCCATTATGCCACCCCTCCTTCAGCAAACTGGATCTCTTGGCCCGGCTTCAGGCATACGAATGCCTTCTTCCAGCCCTTACGGCGACCCGTAATTGCACCGCGGCGCTTGACCTTGCCCTTAACATTCAGGACTTGAACAGCGTCAACTTCGACCTTGAATAGCAGCTCAACAGCAGCCTTGATCTCCGGCTTAGTCGCGTCAGCGGCTACTTTGAAGACCACTTGGTTGTTCTTGTCGGCAACGTAGGTAGCTTTTTCAGATACCTGGGGTGCCAGCAATACCTGTAACAGTCGTTCCTGGTTCATCCCCACATCTCCTCAAACTTAGCCACGGCATCACGCGTTACCACGACTTTGGCGTAGCGAACGAGTGATACTGGATCGGTTTCCTTGGCTTCGAGCACCAGCACGTTAGGCAGGTTGCGCGACGACAGCCAGAGGTTTTCGTCCAGGTTATCCGTAATAACCAGCACTTGATCAAAGCCCATGTTCTTGACCTTCTGTGCAAACAGTTTGGTCTTTGGTGCTTCGACAGCGAATGCATCGACGACAGCCAGACGGTCTTCGCGAACGAGCTGCGACAGAATGGTGGCCATACCGGCGCGATACATTTTGCGGTTGATTTTTTGTGCGTAGTTCTGCTCAGGCGAGTTCGGGAATGCGCGACCGCCTCCACGCCAGATCGGGCTAGACGTCATACCGGAACGGGCATTACCCGTACCCTTTTGGCGCCAGGGCTTGTGCGTGGTGTGAGCAACGTCGTCACGACCCTTTTGCTTCGAGTTGGCGCTACGGGCATTGGCTTGATAGCCAACGACCAGTTGATGCACCAGGTTCTCGTTGTATTCGCGACCGAACAGAACGTCCGAAGCTTGCAGACGGCTTGCTTCTTGACCTTGATCGTTAATAATCTTTAGTTCCATGGTATCCCCTTAGGCCTTAACGGCAGGACGTACAACAACGTCCGATCCGCGGGAGCCAGGAACAGCACCCTTGACGAGAAGGAGCTGACGCTCTGCATCGACACGAACCACAACCAGGTTCTGCGCCGTACGCTGAACATCACCGAGGTGACCGGCCATGCGCTTACCCGGGAAAACACGACCCGGATCTTGTGCCATACCGATCGAGCCAGGCGCATTGTGCGACAACGAGTTACCGTGCGACGCGCGGTTCGAGCTGAAGTGGTGACGCTTGATGCCGCCAGCAAAGCCCTTACCGATCGTAACGCCGGTGATGTCGACCTTTTGGCCGGCTTCAAAAATAGTGGCAGCAATCGCATCGCCCGGCTTAAAGCCGTCGAGCGCATCTGCTGCAACCGTGAATTCTTTGAGAACGCGCGAGGACTCAACACCAGCCTTTGCCAGGTGACCACTCAATGCCTTCGTCATGCGCGAAGCACGGCGTTGACCGAATGCAACCTGAACAGCGGCGTAGCCGTCCGTTTCGGGCGTCTTGATTTGTGCGACGCGATTGTTCGACACATCGAGCACCGTTACAGGGATGGAAGCACCATCCTCAGCAAAGATACGCGTCATGCCGACCTTGCGTCCTACAAGGCCTAGACTCATCTATTATTCTCCTAATCACCGGCTGCGATTGGCCGGCGTCGGTTTAGATACAACAGGAACTACATTGGCCCCGATTGCTCGGAGCCAGGAAAGCCGGAAACTATACTACGTTCCCGGTATTACTGCAACTTGATTTCGACGTCCACACCAGCCGGCAGATCCAGCTTCATCAGCGCGTCAACCGTTTTGTCGGTTGGATCGATGATGTCCATCAGGCGCAGGTGGGTGCGAATTTCGAGCTGGTCGCGCGACGTTTTGTTAACGTGAGGCGAGCGCAGAATGTCAAAGCGTTGTTTACGCGTTGGCAGAGGAACCGGGCCGCGAACAACAGCGCCAGTGCGCTTAGCGGTTTCTACGATTTCCTGTGCCGACTGATCGATCAAACGATAGTCGTATGCTTTAAGACGAATACGGATTTTCTGGTTTTGCATGTTGACATCCAAAGAACAGTAAAAGAACAATGAAAGAGCAGCAACGAGCGGCGCACTATACAGAAATATTACATCTCTGCAAAGCCGCTCCGGATGCCGCCGGCTTGTGGCCAGGGCACCCGGTTAATCAGCGAATTACTCGATGATTTTCGAGACGACGCCGGCGCCAACGGTACGGCCACCTTCGCGGATTGCGAAGCGCAGACCTTCTTCCATGGCGATCGGGTTGATCAGTTTTACAGTCATGCGGAT
>JBPCSW010000298.1:0-2762 GCA_051006675.1 Fluviibacter sp. | reverse complement strand
ATCTGACGATGAGTGAATTTGATGTGTCTGCTGTTGACCTATCGGGGTTACTAAATAAGAACCCAGAGGAAAAGGCCCGACAAGTGCCTGATCCTGCTACATACCACATTCTTTGTATGCTTCCAAAAGCTGAAGAAGAGTTTAGCGAGACGGGCATTTTGAAGTCTGCTACCGCTATGCACCACGAGGAGTTACTTTCTCCCGTTTTATTTGTGGCAAAGATGGGCCCAGACGCATTTAAAGACGAGAAACGTTTTCCTTCTGGCCCTTCATGCAAGGTTGGAGACTTCATCATCACGCGCCCCAATACTGGGACACGTATGAAAATTCACGGTACCGAGTGGCGACTGATTAACGACGACAGCGTTGAGGCGGTTGTGCAGGATCCCCGTGGAATTCAACGCCCTAACTTTTAAGGAGTAACTATGGCTGAGTTAGATAAAGACGAATTTACATTTCCTGATGAGGAAAGTAAAAAACCTGCGGTAGAGGAAGATGGTGGCGTCGAGGTAGAAATCGAAGTTGCCAATAAACCACAGGCCGAAAAAGATGATGAGATTGAGAAATACGACGAGAAAGTTAAAAAGCGTATTGCCGATCTACAAGCTGGTTTCCATGCTGAAAAGCGACGAGCTGAGGAAGCTGCGCGTGAACGGGAAGAGGCTATTACTTTTGCCCAGTCAGTGGCCGAAGAAAACAAAAAACTCAAAGGTTCATTGAGCGAAGGCCAGACAGCTTTGCTGGAGCAGGCTAAAAAAGTTGTGTCAAATGAGGTTGATGAAGCCAAACGACGCTACAAATTAGCCTATGAATCAGGTGATTCTGATGCTTTAGTAGATGCTCAAGAGTTATTAACAGCTGCCAAAATTAAAATGGAGCGAGTAAATAATTTTAGACCTGCTTTACAAAATGAAGAAACTGAGGTAAAAACCGCTCCTAGAGAAGTCCCTCGCCAACCACAGGTAGACCCTAAAGCTGCTAGATGGCAAAGCGAGAATTCTTGGTTCGGCAGCGATGATGAGATGACCAGCTTTGCTCTGGGCTTGCACACCAAGCTCATTAAGTCTGGAATTGATCCTAACTCCGACGAATACTACGCGAAGCTTAATTCGCGAATTCGCCAAGTGTTTCCAGAGAACTTCGGTCTGGACAACAACGAACCGGAAACTCAGCAGAGTCAATCCGCTCCTCGTCAAAAATCGAATGTCGTCGCACCTGCGACACGGAGCACTTCTTCTTCCAAGATCAAGCTCACTCCATTTCAGGTAACGATGGCTAAAAAGTTCGGTGTATCCCACGAACTGATGGCTCAAAAAATTGCAGAATTAAGAAAGTGAACGATATGTCTGAAACTCAAACTCGTGCTAAACGTGAAACTGAAAGTCGTGAAGCTATTGCCCGTCCAAAACATTGGATGCCGCCACAGCTTTTGCCAGATCCTCATCCAGAGCCCGGCTATGCTTTCCGTTGGATCCGTGTCAGTACCTTGAATAAGGATGATCCCACTAACATATCTGCAAAACTACGCGAAGGCTGGGAACCCGTCAAGGCGTCAGATCATCCAGAAATCCGTTTGTTTGGAAATAGCAAGAATGCTCAGTTTCCTGACAGCGTTGAAGTTGGTGGTTTGTTACTTTGCAAAACCCCAGTAGAGTTTACAGAACAGCGTGACGGCTACTACCGCAAACAAGCGGATGCCCAAATGAATTCTGTTGACAATACTTTCATGCGCGAAAATGACCCACGGATGCCTATGTTCAAAGAACGTAAATCCACAGTCAGTTTCGGAAAAGGTATTTAACTTTTTTGGAGTCTATAGATGGCATACCCTACCATTGATAAGACGTATGGTTTCAAGCCAATCAACCGATTGGATGGTCTACCTTACGCCGGAGCGATCCGTCAAATCCCAATTGCACCTGCTTACGCAACAGCAATCCTGAATGGTGACACCGTTAAGGTTGACACTAACGGCTACATCGTGGCTGCTAGCACAACTACTTCAGGTAACATTGTTGGCGTGTTGGTTGGTTGTTCTTACATCAACTCTCAGAGCCAATTCACCAACGGTCAGTATTACCCTGCCGCTGTCTCTACATCTACCAACATGGCTATGGCCTTTGTTGTGGATGATCCTAGTGCAGTGTTCAAGGTTGTAGCTACTGTTGCTGGTTCTACTACACCCACGGCTTATACCCGTGCTTTGGTTGGTTCTAACGTGGCCTTGGTTGCCAACGTTGGTTCTACTACCACTGGTGATTCGTACTATGGTATCGACGGTTCTTCCGCTGCTACTACTAGCACATTGCCTGTTCGTGTTGTTGACGTTGTGCCCGATACTGCTACTGGCCCTGCCACTACAGCAGCTACGACATATTACGAGTTCCTCGTAAAGTTCAACACCGCACAGTACAACAATACTGAAGGCATCTAAGGAGCTAAATCATGGCTATTTCACGCGCACAACTATTGAAAGAGTTGCTCCCCGGCCTGAACGCATTGTTTGGTTTGGAGTACGCTAAGTACGGCGAAGAGCACAAAGAGATCTACGAAACTGAGACATCAGAGCGTAGCTTCGAAGAAGAGACCAAGCTTTCTGGCTTCTCTGCTGCACCAGTCAAGAACGAGGGCTCTGCCATCGCTTATGACAATGCACAAGAAGCATGGACTGCACGTTACACCCACGAAACCATTGCGATGGGCTTCTCCATCACAGAGGAAGCTGTGGAAGATAACTTGTATGACAGCTTGTCTTCACGTTA
>JBPCSW010000297.1:0-5468 GCA_051006675.1 Fluviibacter sp. | reverse complement strand
GTAAACTTCAGGTGTGAAAGTTTCAGATGTGACCTGTTCGCTGCGAGCAATGGAGTTGATCGTCAGCGTCAGGGTAGAGCCAGTATTGATGACTGTTGCCATGATTAATCCTCGATGTTTACTGCAACGCTGAGTGTGATGTCGCAGGTGGTGAGCAGGTTTGTGGTCAAGTCAATGACCGTGGGCTGGGATACCTCGGAGAAGGTTGTCCCCGCTGGAATGTTGGCCAGCACAGTGGCAACCATATTTTCCAGTGTGACTAAATCGTTTTGGTTGTCCATGACGTTTGCATACATTTTGAGTGTCCAGTTCACCATTACACCTTTGCCGATGGTGAGTGGTTCGACCCATGGGCTTCCCGGTTCGATGGCAATGGAGTTTGCCATTGGGGTCATGGGTGGAAATGCAAACGTTTGGTATTGCGCATCGTCCGCTAGGGCTTCTGCCAAATATTGCCGAATATCGGTGAATCCGTTGCTCATCCGACGACCGTACCTAAATCGATTTGGCGGGCCAATAGTGATGATACGCGGCGTAACAAACTTGGCCCGAGTTTGTATGGCATTGGTGTGCCATCCATGCTGATGCCGTTGCCATTGGCTGCGCCTCGTGCCTGGTAGACATCCATAGCCACAAAAGTGACCGCCTGCACCACTGCCGTTGTGACCGTGTAGCCATCTTCCAGCATGGGGAGGGTTATGGATTCCGCCGTATCTACACAGTCTTGGAGGACTGTATCGGGCACATAGAGGCCTTGAAGGTTCAGCGCATCCCGCAATTCGTCTACGGTAATTACAGACATTCAAGGCCTCCTAGTGTGTCGCGGGTCTATCAGGTGAGGTTGAAGCGACGGATGCCGCCAGCCTTGACGACCTTGCCAGCTACGTAACCGTACTTAGCAATCTCAATGATGCCATCGGTGGTGCGCTGAATCTGCAGCTTCTTCACCGGTGAACGCCATAGCATGATGCTGTCTGGGTTGATAAGGAATGCCGATTCATCGACGAGACCGCTCGTAACATTTGGCGAAACAAACAATTGCTGTCCGAATACGTTGCCACGATCGGAACGGCTTGACACGTCGCCTGGGGCGTTCATTGGTCCGATTTCTGGGAACAATGGGCGGTTGGTGGAATCATTGGCGTTGATGAGTGCGGTCCACCATGAGCCGTTAGCGACAAGGTTTGTTGCAAATGCTCCGCCGAGTGCTGCCCATGCTGCGACTGCTTCGGTGCCAACGAAAGCCTGCAAACCTGCGACAGTACCTGCCTGGGTTGATGCCTGAGTTCCACCAGCGGTCAGAAGAGAAATAACATACGCCTCCATGTTCTTAGCGTAGGCGTTATTCAATTCAGCATCGAGCAAGGTAAGAAACGCAGGATTAGAACGTTCTGCCAATTCTGGCGTTACCTCATTACGGCCACCTTTCTTTACAACATCCACGGTGAGGTAGGTGGAGGTCATGCCAGTTTCGGAGAACGAGGCATTTTCAGCGGTCGTGGCGACCGTTGGTGCGGTTCCCAAGTTAGGGATGGTAAAGCTCATGCCATATTCTGGAAGTGCCATATAGCCGCCACATGCTTCAGCGACAGGTTCAGCGCCAGTGGTGGTGCTGATGAAGTATGGCAAATGGTTTGCCAGCGTGAGGCCGGTGTTGGTGGTCGTGTCGTCGTCTGCGGCCTTAATATGAAATTCGTCAATCTTGGCCTCGTGTGCGCGAACCCAGCCAGCAATTTCAGGATCGCCAGTGGTGAAAGCCTTGAGAGCAAACTTGAGGTATGACTTTTCATCGACGATACCCGTACGGGCGGTTACCTGAACGGGAAGGCCGTTCAGATTTGCAGCGGGTGCTGCGGATGCCTCAACCTGTGGGGCATCTGGGGTCGTGGTTTCTTCCACGGTTTCTCCTTCGGTAGAGACATCCTCGGCAGGGGTTTCTGCTTCGGAAACTTCGGTTTCTTCGCCTTCAACTGCGGCGATTTCGGTTACTCCTGCACCCGAGTAGGCAGGATTAGTGACGAGCGCCACACCTGTCATATCGGCGGCTTTCACGGTGGTGACTTGTGCGCCACGGTCCACATCTCGGGCGGTGACTTCAATGCTGAAGCCGTTGCGTAGTCCTGCGGAGGCTTCGATGAGTGCATCGTTGGCGGCAGTGGTATTGACCAGCTCGAAGGTTGCCCAAATACCGTCTTTGCGGGATTCCAGTTGAACGGCCTTGCCGATTGGTCGGGTGCGGTCATGTTCCAAATTCAGTTTGATGGCACTGGGGTCTGTAATATTCACAGAATTTTCGGCAAACACGATGGCGCCTAGTCCGCCTGATTTGGGGCGGCCCACTTCCCCAAATGGCAAAACTCGCCCGGTGAGGGTTCGGGCTTCGGTGTCTGCCGCGAAAATGTCGGAATTTAGGGTGATTTTCATGCGGTTGCTCCTGTTGGGGCTAGGCCTTCCTTGGCGCGGGCCTCATCGATGGTGATGATGCCAGCGGCAAGCAGTTTAGTGAGGACATCGGCACGTTCGATGGCTGATTCTCGAAGGAATTCGTCCATATCGAACCGAACATATGTGCCTTGTGGGGTGATGTCTGGCATGGAAAGACGATCTTCAATGGTGGAAATAATGCCACGGAAAGACGCGATAAGGTCTTTTCGGCGGTCCACATTGTTTGAGTAGGTCATTGAATCGCCTGATGGTGCATCGACTGCCCACGCTGGCAGGTTCATGACTCGGGCCAATTCGGTGGCGACATGCTGCCGCGCCTCATTGAGCTGCATTTTTGCTGGGTCGAAACCAAAAGCGCTGATGTCTACTGCCTGGTTGAGATAGGCGGTGGAGCGGGTTTGTCGGGCCGTTTTCCATGTATCCAACAGCGATGTGACCTGGTCCGAGGTAAGGTCGTAGCCGTTATTTTTTAGGACAACTGCCGGGGCTGGGTCTTTCGCCATGTTATAGGCGGCATCTTCCAAAGCGATTGCCGCTGAAATGGTGCGGCCAGCACGGGCTAAAACGCCTTCTTCAGTGGATGAAAAGGTGATAAGCGAACCAACACCCGAATCGGGGATGTAGGTTCCGTCGATGGAGTATTGGGTGACCTGGGTGCCGTTCATATTTGTGTTGTAAGACACACGCAACGGGTCAATCCATGTCATGCGCATGGGGCGGCCATCTTCAGCATATGTGGATGTGACCTGCAAATATCCGATACCGTACATGAGGATTGAATCGCATAGCCAGGCAATGGTTGCTGCTTTTGGCATATTAATATCGGGCTGTTCCATCCAGCCATATTTGGCTAGTTTTTCGCCTCGGCTGTTCCACAAATTAAGTGGCATAGAGGCAACTGTGTTACATATCGTGTTGCGTCCGCGGGCAATGGCTGGCACTGACATGGCGGCGTTGCGCCCAATGTTGTAAGTGTTGAATCCGTAGGGGACAACACCTGATGTTGGGTATACGTATGGCATGGCTTGAGCTTCGACGTTTAACGCAAAATCCCAAAGACGCATGGCTGAAAGCAAACCCATAGCAGTAGATTAGACAATTTTGTGTGATTTTGTCGCGGCGTGTCGCGGCGTGTCGCCCGGCTTGCTTCGAGGGGAGGAAAGATGTGCCGGGCGACACTGGCGGAAGTTGCGCTACCGCAAGACGCGCCCCAAAGGACGAAAGTGGCGCGTGACGCCTACCTTATCCCTTCCCCAAGTCTTGGGGTAGCGCGCCACGCGGAATCTATTATGCACTAACAATGACGGCCTGACGTTCAGGGGCTAACGCATGATGGATGCACATAATCGCCGCCACAGCTGCACTAATATCAGAATTGGACTGTTTACGGACAACACGCCACCCACCATCGGCGGCAGGTTTCTTCACACAAGCATTGAAATGGGCTGTCAAATCTGGCTGTCCAGCATGACGCAATCTGCCCGAATTCATGGCGCTCAATGTTTGGTCGCAAGCCTGAACGAAACTAGCACCAGATACGTCACCAACTGGCAGACCAGCCGCCGCAAGCCGCTGGGCAATCGCTGCTCCCGTCCAGCGATCAAATGCGACAACACGAGGGCGATACGTTCTAGCCCATTTCCCAATTTCCTGAGCAATAACCATCTCATCGATAGCAGTATCCGAGACCCATGATGTGAGAAGTCCGATAGCAACATTTCCATCCTCCATGAGTTGCGCGCCCACCAAATCGGCTCGAAGCCGTTGAGGTGTCACATCAACTGCAAACCATGTTGGCGCTCCAGGTGTGAGCGTAAGTGTTTTATCTTCACAATTTTGTAGCGCATCAATCGGCCATGGGGACGTCAAATTATTGACGCGGAGGCACAGTGTTTCCGTGCGGAACGATTGCGGCGTATCGGAGGCCGCTGCCGTTTCAATGGCGTCATAGTCGATAAGAATTCCGAGAGATGGGTTTGCCTGTCGCCATGCCAAGCGGTTTGAGATAGCGAGGGCGGGGTCCGCCGACCATTCATACCAGCCCACCGTTTTTGATGGCTTATTGAGTGCCCGGTCCTGCATCTCATTGAGCACCAGCGAGTAGTCATCGCCAGCATTAGATGTAATCCAAATCTGCGAATTGCGCACGGCCCTAGTAATTGGCGTCGCGGCTTTCCACGCTTCGGGGGAAATTTCACGCAACTCATCGACCCAAAGGTTGGCCGTAGAGCCACGCGCACCATCTTTAGATGCCGCCTTAATGGACCATTTAGCACCATTGGTTAATTCTAAATATTCGTTACCGTTAGTCCTGGATAATTTTTTGACCTCAGCCTTCAACCATGGTGTGCGCAGCACTAGTTCCACGGCTTCATTGAATTGGTCCCAGGCAAGTTGCCGATTTTGTGCCATGCTTACCCATTTTTCGCCATGCAGAAACATCCCGGCAAGCAACCGCATACGCATCAAATGGCTTTTTCCGTTTTGACGGGCAACCAGCACGCCCACACGCTTACGCACATATAAACCGTTTTCATCGACCGTGAGCGCATCATCAAGCACAAACCGCTGCCAGTCGAGCAGTGGCACACCACATGCCTCCGCAAAGTCAGCGAAGTTTGGGCCGTGGCTTGGCAGATTTTCGAGCAGTGGGCTGTGCAACCTTGGCGTTTGAAGGCCGGGCAGAAGTTTTGCGGAGGACATCGAGCGGATTCACCTCCATCGATTTCGGTGTTTCAGGTTTACCAGCACGACCGGCAGGATTCATCCCCAACGATCCCAACACATCGTTAAGTTGCTTGGAAATCATGACGATATCTTTGAGGTCGCTGGCTGCGTCGAGTGTGGCGGCGAGCATTTTGGCGACACGGACTGATGCGGCATCGGCGGCGGTAATCCACGGTGCAGATTTGAGAGCCTTTTCCAGGTCCGTCAGGGTAGGTAGGGAGGGTTTTGGTGGCATCGGCTTACCTTGGTACCTGAAACGGCCCAGAATGCCTCAAAACGCTCGTAGGGGAGAGATT
>JBPCSW010000296.1:0-5575 GCA_051006675.1 Fluviibacter sp. | reverse complement strand
GGTATTGTAGGCGCTAAGTACCTGCTCGATGGCCTGATCAATGGCTGTCGCGAGTCCGTGTGCCACGAGTTTCTGCAAACCGGCATGGTCTTTAGTGTGCGACCAGAAAGCCTCAAGCGCATCATGAACAAGGGTGCCACGCTGTCTGGCATCCAGCCCCTCAACAGGATCCTGGAGCGGAACTGCACCAAGCCGGTATTGGTAGTACCCCCAGGCCGGGCAAATTGCCTGGGCTTTCAGCAACCAGGTGCCGCCACGGACATGGGCGCCTGAAGCAACGGGCGGCGCTTTGGCGTCTTCAATTGCCTCAAGCATCCGGTTAGGTTCAGGGTGAATAGCACCGATCCACGGTAAAGGATCTGGCTCGGGTGGTGTAGCGGTCGGAATGTGGGCGATCAGGGCGCTGGGCTGAAGCTCTGTGTCACCATCTAAGTGCGGGGCACTAACAACAACTTCCGGTGCGCTGCGGAGCAGCCGGTGCTGGATGCGCTGTGCGAAATCGAGCTGGACATTCGCGCAGGAATTGGGCGCGCGCTGTTGGCGTTGTGCGACTACCGAAAGCAACGGGCTGGGGTGAGCAGCGGGCGGCCAATTGATTTCAGTTAATCCGGCAAACCAGAGCGCATCAAAATCGATACCCGTTGATTCTAGTACCCCTAGAATTTGAATAGGCGGATTTCCCCGGGTTTTTGGTTGGAAAAGCCGCTCGTTACACAGTTGGTTGAGCAGTTTGATTGTGCTGTTGAAAGAGAGCTTTCCCGTGATCTGATCAATCCGAGATAATTCGTTAAGCGCTTCAGTAAAAGCCTGGCGTGTTTGGAACTCGATACTGTTGAGCTTGCCTTCGGCAAGCCATCCTGTTTTGGCAAGCAGCGCTTCCAGGATGCGCCGCCATTCGGAAGGTAAGCGGCTGCTTTGGGGTTCTTTGGCAGCTTGAGCTAGGGCGTGTAGGTGTTGACGCAACGCTGGCGCTAGCAATTGATGTTCGTCTAGAAACCATGCGGCAAAGTTGTTGTAGCGGCTGATCGGTGCCTTTAGGGAAACGCAGGTTCTATAAGCCGAATCTAGGCGCGCGCGCGCATCAGATTCTGCAATATTGCTAGGATGAGACCAGTGTGGACTGTGTAAAAGCGACGCAATGCGCGATTGATCAACATCTTGCCGTGCGCCGATCAGCTGCAATAGCGTAAGGGCGCACTGTACGATGGCTGTGTTGGATAAAGGTTGCCCCAGGCTAATATTGAATGGTCGTGATTGTTGCGTGTTGCGCGCAAAGATGTGCTCGGGAGTGAGCATATCTTCTAGTGCATCTTGTAAGGGCTGTTGATAGGTTTCAAGATCTGGCACCACAATTCCAAGACGTGCCTGTTGATTGCGGGTCAGCTGTTGTTGTGCCCATGAGGCTATCGCAAGGCACTCTTGGTCAATATCTGCGGGGGTGATGCGTGTGATCTGCCCTGGGGTGTCAGATTGGTCGATCGTTTGAACCTTGATACCGCGAGCATTGAGTTGGGCGTGTAGTTTTTTTTCTAGGGCGGTGTAGTGGTCAAACCCGGCAAAACATAGTTGCCCCGGTAGTAAGGTGACATCTACCTCGGAGAGGTGATCGATAAGCTGTGCGTGGAGGCTGGCGGTATCAATGAGGCGCTTCTCGAGGCAGTAAGCTCTGAATGCAATCTGCCATTGTTGAAACTGTTGTTGCTCTTCACTGCATTGGTTTCTGCCATCAACGGGAATATTCCATTCGATAGACAGTTTATGCGCCCGAGCAGCGCTGGTGGCCAGCGCTGGTAGATCGAAAAGTGATTCGGCAGACGTATCGATTTGGCCACGGATAACAGCTTCCCAGGCGATCTGCTCCTGAAAAGTGTTCAATACACGCAGATTGCTCAATCCAGCTGGCGTTTTGCCACGCAGTGTAAGCGCATCATGTAAAGCGCTTAGCCATTGCCCCAGTGTCATTGTCTTCAGCGTGCGCCACCCCGAGCCAGACTGTTTTAGCGCATCGTGCTGACGAGAAAGGGTTTGCCCTAGGCGCAGGGTAGCGCAGATAATCGGCGTATCAGCCGATATGTCCGTCATCGCAACGGGCGGTAGGGTATATAAATCGAGTTCTGTCATGACCGTGTGGTATCCGGTTAACATACTAGCTGAAGCAGACTAAGCTTGCTCTAAAAGCGTGAGAGGAAACTACTAATGCATATTGTGGATTTGATCCAGCAACGTAAAACGACGAAGGCCTTTGACCCGGCCTGCCAATTGAGCCAAGAGCAAGTGGCGGCTGTTTGTGATCTGTTGCGCATGAGCCCGTCTTCAACGAATGCTCAGCCGTGGCATTTCTTTCTAGCAGGCTCTGAAGCCGCCAAGGCTAAGGTGGCAGCCGGTACTTCCGGTGAATTTGCTTATAACGAGCCTAAAATTAAAAAGGCATCGTTAGTTGTTGTTATGTGTGCCCGGACGCGAATGGATGAGTCCTATTTGCAGCAGGTATTGGATCAGGAAACACAAGACGGCCGCCTGTCCACAGAAGATGCGCGGATAAACCAGCATAAGGTGCGCTCTGGTTATGTGAAAAAGCATGAGCAAAGTGCTGTAGGACTACTGCAGTGGTCGGCGCGGCAAGTGTATATTGCGCTGGGCTTTCTGCTGCTGGGAGCGGCGGAGATGGGTATTGATGCCTGCCCGATAGAGGGATTTGATGCAGCCGCTATGGATAAGGCGCTTGATCTGGAAGCGCAGGGTCTGACCAGCCAGGTCATAGTGGCATTAGGGCGTAAATCAGATCAGGATTTTAATGCCGCTTTGCCAAAATCTCGACTTCCGGAAGCTGCTGTAATTACTGTGCTGTGAGTTTGATATGAAGCCATTACGCTCTTCACTGCGGGGTGATCTTGGCATCATTACCATGAACAATGATGCCCGGCGCAACGTGCTGAGTGAAGCGTTCTTCCAGCAGCTGACAGAAATTCTCGATGGGTACGCAGAAACCCGTGTGCGGGCGGTGATTTTAAGAGCAAATCCAGGCGCGCACGTTTGGTCAGCAGGTCATGATGTGAATGAGTTACCGCCAGCAGGGCAGGATCCTTTATGCTGGGCGGAAATATTGCCAAGCATGACGCGTGCACTGCACAATTTTCCCGCGCCGGTGATCGCTATGATTGAAGGAACTGTCTGGGGTGGCGCGTGTGAACTGGCACTGGCTTGCGACATTGTGGTAGCTGCAGCCGGGACAACCTTTGCGCTAACGCCGGCTCGCCTAGGGGTGCCGTACAACATCAATGGGTTATCAACCTTTACCCGATCGTTGACGCCGCAGCTGCTTAAAGAACTCCTTTTTACAGCGGCGCCGATGCCGGCTGAACGTCTAGCCAGTGCAGGTGCGATTAATCATGTGGTGCCAATTGCGGCGCTCGAGTCATTTTGTATTAGCCTCGCTGAACAGATACAAGGCAATGCGCCCTTAACGATTCGCGCTACGAAAGAAATGATTAATGTGCTACTAAGCGCTAGAGAGATGTCGGCTTCTGAATTCGAGCGATTGGAAGAGCTTCGTAAAGAGGTCTATTCGAGTGCAGATTATGCCGAAGGGCTCGATGCGTTACTTAATAAGCGGCCACCCAGGTTTACAGGTGCTTAAGGTTTGCTCGAGCGGTCTTCGTTGCGCGGGCGATGATAGTGTAGCCAGCCCCAAACAGCAATTACCAATAATAAGGCGATGCCTAGTTCGAGAAACACGAAGATAGGCATGGTTACTGTTGGGAAGCGCGCGCTACAAAGCGATAAAACAATACGGCGAGCAGAATCTCGAACACAAAATTAAATCCGGGCGCCAGCTCCATGCCGGCAAGCTCTTGCTGATTTCCCAGTTGATACGTCCAGGGGGTTATTGCCAGCACGGCAATGCACACCAATAGGTTTCTTTGTCGACTAAGTGCAAGTCGTTTTGGAAGCGGCAGCGTAAAGCAGCCAACCAGGAGCGCAACGGCAGCCGTAGTGCCATTTTCCAGGGTCAGATCACGAAACGCAGGCGAGACAACGACGCCATAAACAAAAGCGACCAAGCCTAAAGAGACTAGAAATGTCGCCACCCCCAGCGCCAGCCGCTTTAAAAGCTGCTGCGACTTGTGGCGCTTGGGTGCAGTGCGTTTTGGTTGAGACCGCCCATACTCGATGTTGCCTGAGGGCAGACGGAATCGTTCATTACTTTTGTTGACCGAGCCGTTGTCAGCTTCGGGCGGGGTCATCATCAGCCTTGCAGTACAACCTTCATGGCTTTGTTGCGAGCTTCAAGGTGTTTTGTGCCAGAATCAGACAGTACCAAGGACTTGGCACGACCGTCCGTTGCCGAACGCTTGATGTCGATCAGGCCACGGCTTTGCAGCTCAGTCACTTTGCGATGGACAGTTGGGCCGGTGCCAAACTGCAGACTTTGCACCAAGTCTGTAATTTTGACGACTTTGCCCAAGGCATTGGCTTCATGCATGTAGGCCATCACTTCTTCGCAACCACTGAAACCACTGTCTTCAGTGTTCGAAATACGCATAAAGTTGAGCAGACGTACGTAAGGGTTTTTTGATTTCATTGTGAGTTCCATGGGGATAGTTAGTGTTTGGTTTGTTATGGACAGAATTTATACCCAAGCGGGTTCGAAGTCCAGAATTATTTCGCCATAGTTTGCAAAACCTTTTTATGCTTATGGGATTGGTTCATCCAGCTTGAACTAGTCGCAGCGCTGAATGGTGCTGATCATGGAACGATCGGCAATTTCATCGGCGCGATTGGTGTAAAAGCGAACCGAAGCGCCCTCTCGGCTGGTGTTGATATCCACAAAGTACATGGGTACTTTTTCGTGATCAAGAACCAGCTTCTGGTTAGACTGCAGCGTATAACCCGTATCAGTTTGGGTTGTTGTCAGACGGGTGTGCCCAGAAGCCACCCAACCATTATCGATGCAGGTGGTCATTGCTTGAGGGCTGATAGTACTGAAAGTGGTGAAGCGGGGCACGGTATTACGCAGGTGGCTCGCGGACATATCGAACGATGCACAGCCACAGACCATCAAAATCGAGGTGATATACAGAACAAATTTCTTCATGATGCTATGCTAACCAGCGAAGCGCTGCACGGCAAGCCGCAGTGCAACCAAATTCATGATGTGGTTTTGGCCGGACGGGGTGTTTTGTAACGATTGTAGCCCCAGAGATACTGACTAGGCATCCGGCGAATCATGGCCTCCAGGGCTTGATTCATTTCGGTGGCTGCTTGAATCGGATCTTCTGAAAGCGGTGATGTCATTGGTACGACATGAAATCTATAGCCCTGCGCATGATTAAGTCGTTCCAAGCCCACGGTAAAGATGGGGGTCTGCCGCAAAGACTGCATGCGCTGGACTAAGGTAATTGTGTATGCAGGCTGTCCAAAGAAAGGTGCGTAAACGCCATCGCCCTCCGCCGGCACCTGATCTGGTAAAAAACCAATGGTTTGCCCGCGCATTAGAGTCCGGACAAGACCTTTGACGCCGGCATGCGTGGCGGGATCCAGGGTTAATTGTGGAGTTAAGCGGTTGCGATTAATC
>JBPCSW010000295.1:0-3385 GCA_051006675.1 Fluviibacter sp. | reverse complement strand
GATAAAGCCAACGAAATGTCGCAAAAAATCGGGGTTGCGGTCAAGGACATGGCCGGTCTGCAACTGGCGTTCCAACAGGGCGGCATTGACGCAGACGGCATGCAGAAAGCATTAGCCAAGCTATCTGTCGGTATTATGGATGGCAATAGCGCCCTAAAAGCCATGGGTATTGCCACCCGCAATGCAGATGGCTCGTTGATGTCTACCCGTGAAGTCATCGCTCAGGTGGCAGACCAGTTTGCCGGTTATCAGGATGGCGTCGCCAAAACTGCATTGGCCGTCGAGCTATTCGGCAAATCAGGGGCAGACCTCATTCCAGTGCTTAACGGCGGCAGCGCGGCCTTTGCCGAGTTTGATGATTGGGCAAAGCGTCTGGGTATGACGCTCTCTGAAGAAACCGCCCAGGCTGCTGACCGGTTCAATGACACCCTTGATCTGTTGCAGTTAGGTACGCAAGGTATTGCCATGGGCATTGCGGCTGGATTATTGCCAACTCTGCAAAGCCTTGCTGGTGAGTTTCTGACATTGATGTCTGATGGTCAGAACCTACAAGTCGTCATCGATCTACTTGCTGGAAGCCTCAAGGTTTTGGCAACCGGAGCAATTGCCACGCTGGCTACATTCAGATCGCTCTCAGAGTTTGGCCAATCAGTATCTGCCAAAATCGCTGCCGTCATGAATGGCGACTTTGAAGCAGCAAAACGTATTGGCGAAGGGTTCGAGCGCGCTAACACTGAGATCTGGGCAAAGGCAGGCGATTCAATTGACCGGATCTGGAATCAAACTGGCAACTCAGCTGTTGCTGCTATGGCTAGCATGGCCGCTGCCAGCAAGAAAGCCGCACCGGAAATCGGCAAGGCCTCCGAAGAAGCCGCTCGTGCAGCCAAGAAGCAGCGCGAAGAACAGGAAAAAGCCGTCAAGGCTGCCGAGGATCTGGTAGCGGCCATTCGCTTTGAAACCGATACCCAGAAAATGAGCAATCTCGAGAAAGAGATTGCCGTCAACCTACGCAAGCTGGAACAGACCGGGCTGCAACAGAACACCGAAGAATACCGTGCCTATGCCGAGGCCATCCGTCAGGCCACCATCGAAAACGAAGGCATCAAAGAGCGCATCCGTTTAGAGAAAGAAGCCGCCGACAAGCGCAAAAAGATTGAAGAAGACTATGCCCGTGAAGTCGAACAGATCAATTTCCAGATCGGGCAGAGCCTGACAGATGCGTTGATCAACGGTGGGCAGACCGCAAAAGAGTTCTTGATCAACATGTTCAAGACGCTGATTTTGCGTCCGATCCTGCAGCCGATCATCACCAGCGGGACTGCCATGGTCATGTCGGCGCTGGGTATGACAGCCAGCGGCTCGGCCTCGGCTAATTCCGGATCGCTGTCCAGCGTCTCGAATCTGGGCAGTCTGGCCAGCATGGCCTCATCGGTCAATAACGCCTATACCGCACTGACCTCCGCTACCCTGGGGGCGCTGGATTCCATTGCAGCCGGTGCGCAGGCGGCTACCTTTGCTGTCGGCGAAGGGCTGGCCAGCATGGGCTTTGAATCAGCCGGGGCGGCCATCTTCAACTCGGCAGGCACCGTCGGTCTGGCAGCGCAAGGCGCGGCTGGCATCGGTGCGGGCACCCTGGCTGGCGAGTGGATCAGCAACGGCAAATCACTCATCGGCGGCAATTCGCTCTACACCACCGGCGGTGGTGCAGCAGCAGGCGCGGCCATCGGCACCGCCATCGTGCCCGGTATCGGCACCTTTGTCGGCGGCCTGATCGGCGGCATCGTCGGCGGCATCGTCAATGCCGGGTGGGGATCGGGTGCTAAAAACGTCTGGGGGCAGAACCTTACTGGCACATGGACGCCAAACGGGGTCGAAGGCGCGGCCCAGTATTCGCTGTGGAGCCGGGATGGTGGCTGGTTTGGTGGGGGTGGATCAGGCCGTGACTATGTCGGCATGAATGCCGAACTCGAAAAGTACATGGACAACGCCGTGATCAGCGTTGCCAACGCAGCACGTGGCTATGCTGACATTCTCGGTATCAATGCCGAGGCCATTGCCAACGTCACCCACTACTTCGAGATCCCGGCCAATTCGGTAGAGCAGGTCACTGAGTATCTCACCAAAGAACTGGAAGGCTATGCCAACCAGCTGGCTGAGGCCATGCTGGCAGGCACTAACTTCGGCCCAGCCGGTGAAACGGCCAGGGAGCCGCTGGCACGCCTGGCGTCAAGCCTGACGACCGTGAACGCCACCTTCGACACGCTGGGCTTGAAGCTGCAGGAAACCAGCCAGGCTGGTGCCAATGTCGCCAGCGCCTTTATCGACATGATGGGCGGCATCGATGCCTTTAACCAGGCAACCGACTTCTACTACCAGAATTTCTATACCGAAGCCGAGCGCACGGCAAAGACCACCGAGAATCTCGGCGAGATTTTCAAGGCCATGAATCTGGAACTGCCCAATACAAAAACGGCATTCCGCGAAATGGTTGAATCGGCAAGGGCCGCAGGCAATGACGTGTTGCTGGCCAACCTGCTGAAACTGGCTCCGGCCTTCACAAGCATTTCAGTAGCCGCTGAAGTTGTCGCAGAAAACATTTCAACCGCTGCCCAGCGCATGTCGGCGCAGGTGCGTCTGTACCAGACCACTGGCGACACCAACACCGCTAAATACCTGACCCGTGCCCAGGAGCTGGCCGGTGCTGATGATGCCATGCGCGCCTTACTGACCAGCATCTACGCTGCCGAAGATGCCGCCGATGCCGCCGCCAAGGCCATTGCCGAAAAAGCAGCCATTGAACAGGCCGCCTATGAACAGGCGCAGGCTGTGTGGCAAGGGCAGGTCGACGCCCTGCAAAATGCCGTCAACGCACAGCAAGCCTATGTTGCATCACTGCAAGCCATGGCCAATGCGGCAAAGAGCTACGGCCGATCACTGCGTCAGTACGCCGACAGCCAGATCGGTGGCGGCGCCGGTAACCTAAGCCCGGAGGCGCAACTGAAAGCGGCCGAAGACCGCTTCCTGGCATTGCTCACCACGATCAGCAATAGCCAAGACCCCGAGGCCACGCAGTACGCCCTGGATAACTTCCAGCAAGCGGGTGATGCCTTTATCAAAGCATCGCAGGCGATGTATGGCTCGGCAGCACAAACCGATGCCGCCATCGCCATGGTTTACGGTGCGGCTGACAGCCTGGCCAACGTGTTTGGTGTGACTGCTCAGACCGAAGTTGATCCGCTGCTCAAACTGATTGCCGACAATACCGGCCTCGGTTGCCCTCTGGCCAAGCAGGTGCCCCTGAACTCCGTATTTGCCGATCTGGCTTAAACCCTGTCTGACAAGTTCGTTGGCATATTTTGTACCGGCACCAGCAGCTATCTGTACC
>JBPCSW010000294.1:0-4547 GCA_051006675.1 Fluviibacter sp. | reverse complement strand
GACCAACGGAATTTACCGGGTCGGCTAATAGCCATGTTGCCTTGGCTCTTGCCACCGCCAATACCGCCAGCCGATGTTTGTGCAAAATCGGCCTTCAGCGTGCGTGTTTCACGCAGCCAATTCTTGAGGTCTGCAATGCTATCTGCCCAGACAGAGCCCGAGGCCAGACAGAGTGTTGCTAGCAATGCGATCGATGTCTTCTTTAAGTGCATGCGAATTACTCGTCTCCGGCACGATTAGGCGCCAGTACTTCACGACCACCGCGACCATCCATGCTGGAAACCAGCCCGGCTTTTTCCATGGCTTCGATGAGGCGAGCCGAACGGTTGTACCCGATGCGCAGATGGCGTTGCACCAACGAGATAGAGGCACGACGGTTCTTGAGGACAATTTCAACGGCCTGATCGTAGAGCGGGTCGGCTTCAGCATCGCTATCTCCCCCCTCGCCGCCTTCACCATCACCCTCGGTGGCACCGGTAAGAATGCCTTCTTCGTATTCCGGCGCACCGATTGATTTGAGGTAATCGACGACACGGTGCACTTCTTCATCAGCAACAAAAGCGCCATGTACCCGTTGCGGATATCCCGTACCTGGTGGCAAGTACAGCATGTCACCCTGGCCAAGCAGCGCTTCTGCACCCATCTGATCAAGGATAGTGCGCGAATCGATTTTGCTGGATACCTGGAAGGCAATACGCGTTGGAATGTTGGCTTTAATCAGACCCGTGATGACATCGACGCTTGGACGTTGCGTGGCCAGAATCAGATGGATACCCGATGCGCGTGCCTTCTGTGCCAGACGGGCGATGAGTTCTTCGACTTTCTTGCCAGCCACCATCATCAGGTCGGCCAGTTCGTCGATCACCACGACGATGTGCGGCATGCTGCGCAGCGGCTCGGGCGCTTCAGGTGTGAGCGTCAATGGATTAGGGATCGGCTCACCCTTCTCGGCAGCCGCTTTAATATGTTCATTGGCGCTCGCCAGATTACGCACGCCCAACTTGGACATGATCTTATAGCGGCGTTCCATTTCCGCCACGCACCAGGTCAGCGCGTTAGCAGCCTGACGCATATCAGTCACCACCGGCGCCAACAAATGCGGGATGCCTTCGTAAATCGACAGTTCCAGCATCTTCGGGTCGACCAGAATCAGACGTACGGCGTCCGGTTCCGATTTGTAGAGCATTGAAAGAATCATGGCATTGACGCCCACCGACTTACCGGAACCGGTAGTACCAGCCACCAGCAGGTGCGGCATTTTGGCGAGATCGGCCACGATGGGTACGCCACCAATATCCTTGCCCAGCGCCACGGTGAGGGGCGAACTCATGTTGTGATACGGGCGAGAGGAAAGAATTTCCGAAAGACGTACCGTCTGGCGTTTCGGATTCGGCAATTCCAACGCCATGCAGGATTTACCGGGTACAGTTTCAACCACGCGTACTGATACCAGTGCCAGCGCACGCGCAAGATCTCGTGCCAGATTAACGATCTGTGCACCTTTGACGCCAACGGCAGGTTCAATTTCGTAACGGGTCACCACCGGGCCAGGATAGGCGGCGATGACTTTCACTTCGACGCCAAAATCACCCAGACGCGTTTCAATGAGACGCGAGGTAAATTGCAGCGTTTCATCGGTAGGCATATCCGTCGGTGGTTGTGCCGGATCTAGCAGACTGAGCGGTGGCAACGTACCGCCAACAACTGCTTCCGGGAACAGTGGCACCTGCTTCTCACGTTCCTTACGTTGAACGGCCTTGCGTGATACAGGCACTTCCACAGGTGCTGCCGGTTCGATAAACACCGGCTCCATGGGCTCTGCACGTTTTAACTCGACTTTTGCCTCGCGCTGCTGTGCCACTTCCTTGCCGATACGACGATCCTGCCAGCTTTCTACGGCCCGACCACCCCCACCTACGGCACCTTCCATAAAGGCACCGGTGCGCTCAAAAAGCACCATCCAGGGCAGACCACTAAATACACGCCAGCTCAATAACAGCAAGCAGGCCATAATCAACGTCGCACCGGTAAAACCAAATGCTTGGCCAATCACTGTAGCAAAGCCTTCGCCAACGACACCACCCGGACCCATGGGGAGTTTCCCGCCACTCGTATGAAAACGTAATGCGGCAAATGTCGACATGCACACCAGCAGGGCTAAGAAACCACCCATTGTCAGCCAGAGAGGGCGCACTTCCGGTTCAACCGCTTCACGCAGTGCCCGTTTACGCTCTGTCCAGCCGATCAGAATAAGCACCAGCGGTAGTAGCGCCCAAAGCCAGGCTGCACCACCAAAGAGATAAAACAACAGATCGGCCATCCACGCACCGAAGCGCCCCATAGGATTAGTGACACGTCCCGCTGGGCCAGAATGCGACCACGCAGGATCTGCAGGGTTGAATCCCCAGAGCGCCAGCACGGCGACAAGCGCTACAAAACCCAGCACAGCCCAGCGTGCTTCCTGCATCAACGCTCTAATACGTTGCGGGAGCGTCAGAGGGCCATCAATGCGCTGGGTAACTGATCGGGATCGGCTAAAAAGTCGAGTCATGAATAAATGGAATGCCCGGTATCGGGCTGGTGATGACGTAAGGAACGATTATAATCCCTGTAGTTAACGATTTTCCGGCCTTCCCTTACAAGGGCCACACCACTTCCAGGAGCTTTCATGTCTGCCAACGCCCGTCATATCCCCCTGCTGATTCTTGGTTCCGGGCCTGCCGGCTACACTTCGGCCATTTATGCGGCTCGCGCAAACCTGAAACCGGTATTGATTACGGGCCTGGCGCAAGGTGGCCAGCTCATGACCACGACCGAAGTAGACAACTGGCCTGCCGATGTGAATGGCGTAATGGGTCCGGAGCTGATGGCGCGTTTCGAACAGCATGCCGCCCGTTTTGAGACTGAAATGGTGTTTGATCATATCCACACCGTTAAACTGGGTCAGCGCCCCTTCGAACTGGTCGGTGATGCTGGCACTTACACCTGTGACGCCCTGATTATCGCTACCGGCGCCTCGGCTCAGTATCTTGGACTGCCATCAGAAGAGAAATTCGCCGGCCGCGGCGTTTCTGCCTGTGCCACTTGCGATGGGTTTTTCTATCGCAATCAAGAGGTTGCGGTTGTTGGCGGTGGCAACACCGCCGTGGAAGAAGCGCTGTACCTCGCCAACATTGCCAGCAAAGTGACGCTGATTCACCGCCGTGAGAAGTTCCGCGCTGAAAAGATTATGGTCGATAAACTCTACAAGCGCGTTGAAGAAGGCAAGATTGCCCTGGAACTGAATTCAACCCTGGATGAAGTACTCGGCGATAACACTGGCGTGACTGGCGTACGCATCAAGGCTGCCGATGGTTCGACCAAAGACAAGGAACTACGCGGCGTCTTCATCGCGATTGGCCACAAGCCCAATACCGATATGTTCGCCGGTCAGGTTGATATGGAAAATGGTTACCTCATCACCCGCATGGGCAATAATGGTTTTGCCACAGCCACGAGCGTGCCGGGCGTTTTTGCTGCCGGTGATGTACAGGATCACAATTACCGCCAGGCGATTACCTCGGCCGGCACCGGTTGTATGGCTGCCCTGGATGCAGAACGCTTTCTCGATAGCCTGGCGCAGGGCCTTGATGTGGCATTAAAGGCCTGGACGCCAGCCACTTAAAACTCTTGATGGTTGACCGGTACGTCACTATGCCGGCAAAGCTGACCGAGGAAGAACAAGCCCTGTTTCTTGCTCATGTATCTGATGCAAATCCGCTCAAGGCGAGCCCGCGAGCGGATCTCGCGCCTAAACCGCCGCGACCTGTGGCCCGACAGCGCCATCTGGATGACCAAGCGGTTCTGCATGAACTTATTCATGCACCGATTCAGTTGGCTGACCGCTTAGAGGGGGGCGACGAGCCCACCTATCTGCACCGCGGCGTATCCATGCAGGTATTACGCGACTTACGCCGTGGACGCTGGGTCGTTCAGAACGAAATTGATCTGCACGGCCATACACGTGATGCCGCCCGCGAAGCACTATCAAAGTTTCTGAGTCGATGTTTGCTTCAAGGGCAACGCTGCGTGCGTGTTGTGACGGGCCGGGGATTACGATCACCAGGACAAGTGGCTGTTTTACGAACACTTACACGCAACTGGTTAATACAGCGCCATGAGGTGCTGGCGTACTGCCAGGCAAAACCCGTCGATGGCGGGGAAGGCGCTCTGATTGTTCTGCTGCGGAATCAACATCGACCGCAGGCAGCTGAATTAACGAAGGATGTGACGTGAATACAACTAACGCCGGAAAATCCCGACGACCTACATGGCTCATTGCGGTGGCGGCCTTACTCGCGGCCTCTGTCGTGCTGAGTCATTTTTACAAAGAACATTTAATGAATCTGGTGACTGGCGAATCACTCACAACACAGATCACGCCACCACCCTGTAACTTAAATCGCACAGCTTGTGCGCTTCCAGTTATGACACCGGTAGCATCAGAAGCACCCTGGACATTTAGCATTACCCCACGTCCGATTCCGGTGAGCGCCCCACTCTCATTC
>JBPCSW010000293.1:0-4039 GCA_051006675.1 Fluviibacter sp. | reverse complement strand
CCATCGGACGGGTGGGTGGCCTCGCCGTCGCCCTGGGCGTGGGAGCCGCGCTGTATAGCGGTGTCGCGGTGGCCTCGGCTGAGAGTGGATCGACGTCGGCCTCCGCATCGGGTGCGGCGCCGTCAGCGGGCCGTTCCGCGCACGGTCCGCGGAGCACCAAGCCGGCCGCAGCGAAGGCGACGCGGCGCGCAGCCGCCGCTCCGGCGGCCGTCACGGTGTCGGTGAACCCCACCGGTTCCGGGGGTAATGCGCCCGCGACCACTGACACCTCGTTGGATCTGGCCGCCCTGGCCTACAGCCGCCGCGCGTCTGTGACGGCGGCGAGCACCGCCGCCGCGGCCGCCGATTCGGGGACCACGCCGGTGATCATGGGCCCCAGTGGCGTGCCGATCCCGTCGGATAACTACGTCACCGGAGCGACCGATCTCTACATCATCCCGAACTACCCCGTCGGAGCGCCGGCGCAGGTCCTGTTCACCCCTGAGGGTCTCTATCCGATCACCGGCGTGAAGAGCCTCCCGCTGAACACCTCGGCGGACCAGGGCATCCAGATCCTCAGCGACGCACTTTCCAAGCTTCCCGACGGGACGGCGACCACGGTCTTCGGCTACTCGCAGAGTGCGATCATCTCCGGCCTGCTCCAGGGTGGGTACACGTTGAAGATCAACGGGGTGACGACCACGCTGAATGTCCCGGACAACGTCGCCGCTACAACCAACTTCATCCTCGTCGGAAACGAACTGAATCCCGACTGCGGGTTCCTGTCCCGTTTCTCGGCCACTGAATATTCACCCGCGGTGGAGATGCCGAGCCTCGGGCTGGACTTCTACGGTGCGACGCCCCAGGCCGCCTACGACACAACGAATTACACGCTCGAATACGACGGGTTCGCGGACTTCCCGCGCTATCCGCTGAACTTCTTGGCCGATCTCAACGCCGGGCTCGGCATCGTCTTCGTCCACACCAAGTACGTTCCCGGCCCGAACTGCAAGACGTACTGCACCACCGCGTATCAGGTGCAGGCCGCGTTGGACTTGCCGACGGTGCTTCCGCCGGGTTCGACGGTGGTCCAGAACTACCGCTTCATCCCGACGGAGAACCTGCCGCTGTTGGAACCTGTCCGGCTGATCCCGATCATCGGCAATCCGATCGCCGACCTCGTCCAGCCGGTGCTCAAGGCAATCGTCGACCTCGGCTACGGCGACGCCGCACACGGGTACGCCAGTGGCGGTCAGCCGAACGCCAATGTCCTGGTCCCCTTCGGACTGTTCCCCGCGGTCGATCCTCTTGAAGTGCTCGGCCGGATCGTCAACGGCATCGGAGAGGGGATCGGCGCCTTCCTCAACGACTTCGGCCCGAGCGGTTCGATCGCACGTGAACTGTCCGCGATCACGTTGCCCTCGTTGCCGGATCTGACGTCGTTGGCCCTGCCGACACCGGGGGATGTCCTCACCGGTATCCAGAACCTGGTGACCCGCGTCGCCAACGCGATCTCCTACAGCGCCTCCAACCTGTACGCGGGAGTGCTGCCGCTCGCCGATATCGCGAACGCGATCCTCACCTCGTTGCCTGCCTACAACCTCAGCCTGGTCATCGGCGGCATCAAGCAGGCCCTCAGTGGTGATGTGATCGGCGGTCTGATCAACGCGATCGGTCTGCCCATCGCTGCCGATGTCGGTCTGGTCACCAACGCCAGTCTGGTCGGTGGACTGGTCTTCGCCCAAGCGGTCGCCGGCCTCTTCGGCATCACCGTCGGGGCGTGATCACCCGTTCGCTCTCCCGCTGAACTTTGCTGGAGGGTGCTTACAATCAGCCCGTCCGTTCACGGGGTGCGGGCAGGACGGATACGGCGATGACTGAATACGGAACGAACCGGCGCTGGCTGCAGGCCGGTCTACTGGCCGCGGGAGTGGGCGCCGCACTGGTCGGCGGTGCCGGAGTAGCGGCAGCGGCACCCGATGATGCGCCGTCGGCCGATTCGCCGGCTTCGTCAGCGGGGCGTTCGGCGAAGACGACGACCGCTGCCCGCAAACCGGCGCGAGCCAACTCCAGTCGCGCGGCCGTCAAGCCCGCCGCCGCGCGTGGCGTGGTAGCCGCACCCAAGCCTGCTGCCGCGGTACGTCCGACGCGGACGGCCCAGGCCGCTGTGTCGCGTACCGCCGCATTGCAGGCTGTCGCGTCGGTGGCCCAACCGCAGGCGTCAGCTCAGGCCTCACTCGGCTTCAACTTTCCGGTCGGTCCGATCCGTGCCGCGATCTACGCCGCGCAGGCGTTCATCTACGGCTACCCACTGATGGAGTACGAGCGGGTCCGCTCCGTCGTCGGCCCTGACCTGAACAAGCTGTTCAACCTCACCACCTTCGCCAACCCCGATGTCGACCCGATCTGGATGGCAATCGGCGGCGGGAAGCGCCCCAACGTCGACACCTTCTACTCGGTGGCCGAACTCGACCTCACCGACGGACCGGTGGTGCTGTCGATCCCCGATATGGGCGATCGCTACTTCAGTTGGCAGCTGACCGATCCGTACACCAACGTCAGCGGTTACATCGGTTCCAACACAACGGGTTCCGGCCCGGGTCAGTACGCGATCACCTGGACCGGTGGTCCGGCGGTCGATGTCCCCGGCGCGACGGTCGTCGAGGTGCCATATGCCAGCATGCTGATCCTCGGGCGCACACTGGCCGGTGATGCGGCCGACCAGAATATCGCCCGCGCCCTGATCGCCCAGTACACCCTGACCCCGACCGGGGCGACCGGTACCAATAACGCTGTGCTGCCGGCGAATTGGACGGGCATCGCCTACCTCAACGGCATCAGCCAGGCGATGACGCAGAATCCGCCGCCGGCCCAGGACGCCGCGATCGAGGCCACCATGGCGCAGATCGGCGTCGGTGTGGGCCTGCAGGTCTCCGATGCGCACCTCGGCCCATTGGCGCTGCTTGCGGCCGACGTCGCCGTCAAGGTCACCGCGGCACTGCTGCCGCCACTGACTCAGATCATCCAGCTCACCTCTGCCATTCAGCATCGTGGCTGGGCCATTCCGAACGCCAACATCGGTGACTTCGGCACCGACTATCTGCTGCGGGCCGGAGTCGCCGAGGTCGGCCTGGTGGCCAACACCCAGGATGAGGCGATGTATGAAGCCGGACTGCTGGACAGCTGGTTCCTGCCGCTGATCTCGATCCTGCCCGGCAAGAAGTACACCCTGAACTTCGCGGCCGACTCGCTGCCGCCCGCCGAGGCGTTCTGGTCGGTGACGGTCTACGACGCCAACGGCAACCTTGTGCCCAACGCGCAGGGCCGGTACAGCGTGAGCAGCAGCCGCCCGGCGGAACTGGTCTACGAACCCGACGGTTCGATCAACATCATTTTCTCGCGGACCGACCCGGCTGATCCGAACTCGAACTGGCTGGCGCTACCCATCGGCGGCTTCAGTGCATACCTGCGGATGTACGTTCCGGATCAGGCCGCCCAGGATCGCACCTGGACCCCGCCGCCGATCCGGCTGGCCGGCTTCTTCTGAGCCGCTAGCTTTCCGGGGCGTCGGTAAGCGACAGTCTGAACACCATGCCGAGGAGCGCGAAGATGATCAGCGCCGACACCGCGTCGAACCACTGGAACGGATAGATCGCCCCGTCGATCGACAGCACCAGGATGGTCTCGACGAGTCCGAACCCGATGAAGAAGGCCGCCAGGGACAGCCGGGACAACTCCCGGTGCAACTGGTTGCGACGGGCCTCGACCGCCAGGGTCAGCAGTAGCAGCGGCAGGACCTGCGCGAGGGTGGCGGCGGTGGCGCCGTCAATCAGCGTGACGGCGTGACCGGCCACGGGGTTCAGCGGGTCGAGGACGTGCTGCCACCGGCCTCCGCGGGCAGCGGAGGGGGAAGCGGGACAGCGGAACTCGAGGCCGTGGCCGACGCCTTGGGGGCAGTGCTCGCAGCGGCCGAGGGTGTGCTGAGACCCGGTGTCGAGGGCGCCGCCGAGGTGGCCGGCGATGCGGTGGCCGACGTGGTCGCCGTCGCCGAAGCTGAAGT
>JBPCSW010000292.1:0-2510 GCA_051006675.1 Fluviibacter sp. | reverse complement strand
ACAGTATGACCTGCATCCTTAAACGCTTGCGTTGATGATCCAGTCCCAGAAAAGAAATCAAAAATTAACATTACTTACTCCTTATTCTTGAGTGCATAGTCAATACGTGCCTGTGCTATCTCTACATATTCTTGAGTCATATCTATACCAATAAAATCAAACCCTTCGTAAGCGCACGCCTTACCTGTTGAACCTGAACCCATAAACGGATCAAGAACAGTTCCGCTAGCAGGTGTTACAAGGCGCACAAGATAGCGCATAAGGTCTGTTGGCTTCACCGTTGGGTGGAAGTTCTGTGCTTTGGCTTTGATTGCGCCGTAGGCAGCTCCCGCTCCTTCAATACCGCCGCCGCCGATTGTCTGCTTGACCTCAAAGCCGTCAAGCCCCTCATTGCGATCACGCTTTGAAGTCTTGGCACAGTAGAAGAACTTTGCCCACTCGGTTTCAAGTCCATCGTGAATAAAGTTGGCTGGCCACCTATCGCCTTCTGCTCTTGTGCCGTCAATGTTCAAGCCGCCAACACCATAGGTAAGCACATTGTTAGCAACGGTATTAACAATAGGCTTGCGAGCTAACACCATCGGTTCGTGAGCTGGCTTGAGTGCAGTACCCCAACCATCCCAATCCTTAGCCTGATTGGTAGAAGGCGTGAACTCTTTGCGGTCATACACCCTAGTCTCGCCGAGTATTCCATTGTTCTTACCGGTTAGTTGGTAACTCTCACCGTCTCCATCTTGCTCTGTTTTACGCAATGCAATCGGATTAGATTTACCGTTCAAAAGATGTGACTCTACCGCTTTACTTACGCTCATTGACTTAGGAAAGCCTGAGCCATAAACCCACATAATCTGGTCACGGATTTCAAAGCCGGCATCTTCGATGGCAACCGCCATACGATGATAGGTACGCGAGCCAGAGAAAGCAATCAAGTGGCCGCCTGGTTTTAGAACGCGCATTGCTTCTTTCCATACCTCCACATTAAATGCTATGCCGGTTGAGTCCCAACTCTTACCCATAAAACCTAATTCGTAAGGCGGATCTGTAACGATAGAATCTACCGAGTTCTCTGGCATATCTTTCATTGCAGCAATGCAATCATTGTTAATTAGTTTCATCAGTACCATCCTCTCTTATTACTGTGTCGTAGAGCACGGCACGCAGATTCTCCGTAGCGGTGGCCAATGTAGCGTAGGCCGTGAAGGACTTGTAATTCAGGCTGTCCACTACGCTCTCCAAGGAGCTGAGCAATTCCGAAAGCTGACGAAGTTGGTTTTCCCTTACTGTCTCTCGGTCTGGCAAGGTGATCAAGCCGGCTCTCACGGGTCCAAAGGGCGATAAGGCACGCTCTCTCTTTGCTCGAATATCCGAGAGCTCGACTATATTCGATAACGATTCTTCTATTCTCACGCTTCTCCTCCATCGTTGCTTGCGTTCTCTCCCTCATCATCGGGATTAACTCTTCCCTCAATGGTATCTTTGTATGACTGAATACCAAGCTTAACAGTAACAGTATCAGTAACAGTATTCCACTTCTTACCATTAACTTCATCGCTTGCCTTCTCCTCTTCTAAGTACTGACGGTACACATCAGGGTATTCTTTGGACAAGCGCGTGAGCGCACGATCCCTAGCCCTGCGATAGTTGCGATAGTAAATCGCTTGATTAACACTTACACTTCTTTCCATTACTCTCCCCTACTCATCATATAGATAGCCAATAAAAACCAAACCAAAATAAACCAGCCCATTACTGCCTTCCCTTGTAATCGTGGAAGTCCATAATAGGGTGGATATGCTGGCACTCTGAACAGTACCCGCAATTTACGCAACAGGTGGGACTAATAGTTTTACAGACCGGACAGTAAAGCCGGTCATCCTCTTCCCCACAATACCAGCAGCTCATTATCATACCCATCCTCCCCTAATCGCGCCTACTAAATCAGTAATATCTACTTGCTGCCCGATAAGGTGAGCCTCATCGTCATCGCTATCCCATAAGGTGACTATCAGGCGTGATCCAGTAGGAGCTTGACGGTACTCCTGCACCGCTTCCCACTCTTTCCCGCCTGACCATATATCAACCCCGTTATGCGTTATTAAGTAAAAATTAACAGGCTTCACCAGCTTTCCCTCTCTCCCTCTTGCGCCTTGTGGGTGCGCCAGTGCGCCCCGTCACTGTACATATAGTACCGATCACACTCTATGCAATACTTCATTATTCACCGTCCAATTCTGACCATTCCCAATGGCTAATCTTGCCTTCTTCTTCTAACTTGCACAAAATCGCAGCATTAACATCATCAACCACATCATCTGATGTGGCATTATTTAGCTCTATGCGTAGTGTTATCCACTTACTCATCACTTTCTCCTTTTGTTAGTTTGTAAAGAACATCTAAGGCTAATTGCAATCCGCCAATTCTTTAATCATTCCATTCGTATTGTCGGTTACTGATAATAATTTCTTCTATTTCTTTAATAGCAATATCTACATTACTCATCCTCTCCCCC
>JBPCSW010000291.1:0-4986 GCA_051006675.1 Fluviibacter sp. | reverse complement strand
TGGGTCCGAAGTGACTTGCCATACCTTCCATGGGTACATCTGTGTGATGTTCTCGCCCTGAGGCAAGCGGTCGATGTTGTACACCACCTGTGGGCCAGAGGCGATAGACATGTTGTTTACCAGCGCACGAGCCGCAGCGTTACAAATGTCCTGCGCATCCCTACACAGATCAGCAACAGAGTTACCCCAATACGCGCCCGGAACTTCTTCATAGGAGGCCTTGTAGTAAGGTTTGCGACCGAGTGGATCGGGGTTGATCACGGCCTTGATGACCCAAGTGCCGATGACCCATGCTTCGATGGGGTAGTCCATCAGAGGATCTGGAACTTCTTCTTCCGTCATGCCCCAATCACGCAACAGCTGGCCCTGCACGCTGCCCCAGTACTGGAGTGCGTCAATCAGCTGCGATGGGTTTTGCTGTACACCCATCGTCGACTTGCCTTCAGCCGAAGCCTTGTTCATGTCAACGTAGATCCAGTCACGCAGGCCGCCCTTGCCGTACTCTTCGAGCACCATGCGAATAGCGCCATCACTATAACCTTCAACGCCGATTAGGGCCTGCAGGTCAGCGCGTGCGAGTTTGTGGCGTTCAATCAACGAACCGTCATCGACATTCGATGCGTCCGCTGCTGGGTAGATGTTGAATGGGTCAACGCGTTCCCACTCAAGACACAGTTCATCTTGCACATCAAGCGAGTACTGGCCATCAGTAGTTGGCACCCATTGCATCTTAGGGCGCTTGCGCACTACAGGACCTTTGATGAATGCCGATGGGAATGTAGTGATGTCATCGAGGAAATCACTGAACGCCTTAGACCAGTTGCCCTCTTGGAGCTGGTCAGTCATCTTGACTTCCATACGCTCAGCAGTGCGGCCAGCCATGTCCTTAACGTGGGACATTGCCATGTCTTTCATCTCAAGCAAACGCTCACGAACCTGCTGGTCCGTAGGAGGTGTACCAGCCATATACAGCTGCTGCACTTCTTGTTGTGCCTGAGCCATGATCGACTCAACTTGGTTAGGGGGAAGGTCGGGGATCGCCCCGGGTTTGATGGTCCAAGGCTTCTCATCAGAAGCCGTAACCAGCGTGTCGCGCAACCAGCTCGATGCAGCACGGCATTTGTTCGATGTCAACATCATGTAGATGGTGGAACTGCCTTGCTCCCGAAGCTGAGCGAGCTTATCGGGATCGTATTCGCCGCGACGAGCGCGAACGGATTTGAGCATTTTGATTTCTGAAGTCTGCTGCTTTGCCAGCATTGAACTCATCCATGTCTTACGGATGAATCCTGCTAGGGCTTGCACTACGGGCTGGGAGTTCTGCTCCTGAGCCTTCATGCGCTGCTCGTCTTGCAGAGCCTTCAGAGATTTGATCGTGACCATACCACCCGTGGTTACAGAACCCGGGGCGTTTGAATTGGTAATGTTCAAGCCAAGTTGCATATGTGCGTCACTTTGTGCGAATGGGAATACTATGGCACAGTTTCAGCATCAGGTCCACACGTAGTTGGATTTCTGTACTGTCACCGCCTTGCGGGCCCAAGCATCGCCTGTGACGTTTCCATCAGCGTGCAGACACGCGTACTGATGGGCATCTGCAATGTGGGAGTGTGAGTTTTTCTCGGGCTTATCGTCCGTCTCACCGTTCTGACGGATTTTATACCTATATCCGCCTCGCAGTGCAGCAATTAGTTTTGTGCAGCACGGATCAATCAAATGACCGGGTTTGCCGTCAACCGAGCGAGTCAGCATCTTGTCTACCGCGTTGACCCGCGCCACTACGCTGTTCGTCTTGGCTGGGATGACCCGAAAGCCTTCTTGCTTCAAGATATCGAACACCGAACGCTCGTCAGTCTGAGCCCGCTGTTGGCCAGCAGGGTCACCAATAATCAACACGTTCATGCCCGGGAACCGGTTAGCCAGTAACGGTTTGAGCTTCTCACGGCAGAACCGCAGCGTTCCCATACCGTCTGAGGTCAGGTCCGCAAACGTAAGCAGTCGCCCCTGAGCGTCAACTTGGTTGATCGTGCACGCAGGTGTGAGCCCGAAGTCCATGCCGATGATGAGTGGGTGGGTCTGGAGTTTGATGTGGTTAAGCGTCTGGGCTGCCACATGGGTCTCTTTGTCAAACGCTCTGAACACTGGCTGGCCCGACAGCGATCGCCCGAACTTGCCGTGCACATAGACGTCAATCCAGTCTTCCGACTTGCCCTCACACAAGTTTTCATAGTACCCGTCTGGCAGGTACTGCACCCAGTCTGCTTCTAATGCCAAGCCGCTAGGCTGGATGGTCACGTGCATGTTGTCCGGTGGGTCGTTCAGTAACGTCTCCCAGAACGTATCAGCATCAGGCGGGTTGGTAGCGCCCCAGACTTTGTGAATCTGCTTGCCGTCGTCATCACAAGCACCCACACCGTTCATCGTTTTGTCAGGATAGCGACCAAGGCGACCAGTAAGAGCGTTGTAAATATCAGGGTTGATCTCACGGAACTCGTCCATGACGCCAAAGGTGAGCTGTAAGGAAAGAAGGCGTCGAGCATCGTTAGCGTCGTCCAAGCCGCGAAATAGAACTTCGCACTCCACATCATCAAACTTGAGAAGAAATTTCGAGTTCGTTTTTTCAAGGATACCTGCCTCTCCGTCTGGATACCACTTCAAGAAGTCTGGGATCGTCGTGTCCCACAGCATCTGACGGGTGTTACGAATCACAGCGCAGCGCGAACGGCGGATGCCATCCGGACTGGCTTTAATACGCGCAGCCTCGTAGCCGATCTTGATCAGCGAAGCCGTTGTCTTGGTAGAACCCACCGGGCCCACGATGAAGTTGGCGAACTTGTCCGATGTAAGAAACGGAACGACCGACAGGGGTGGTGTGTAGACTAGGTTAGCCATCAATAGTTATAGGAGTTGGCCCCGGCGTCTGCGGGATGTTGATCGTGATGGAAAACTTAGGCGCAGTAGAGATAGACGGATCAACTGCTTTTTTGTCAGGCTTTAAGCCAGCGACGTCCACCAGACTGTTGAACACACTTAGCTTCTGCATGATCGACGTGTCGTTGGCGATGGCCTGCTTAAACATCTGGCTCATCATCTCTTCGGCCATCAGACCAGCCTTGAGCCGGAATGTCATGCCGTTGCGCTCGAACTCAGCGCGTTGGTTCTGTACAGCGTGGATGAAAGGCGGCCATTGTTTTAGCCGCTCCCATTTAGCGCCCTCGAACCCGAAGCGCATGGCGACAGAGTCAGGATCTTCCAGTCCTGCGGCGCACTCCCAGATTAACTGGGGTGGTACATCTAGCGTGACATGAGCTTCTGGCGCTTGGGGCGACAGTGCAAACTCTGTGTGGTCTGCAAAGTGTTCGAGGTCATTCATACTTCTTCAACCCATCGACCAAGATTCGGCGGATCAACTCGGACATGGTTAGCCCAGTGCGCTCCGCCTCTTTACGCAGGGCATCCACAACTTGCTCGGGGAGGAAGAAGTTGTACCGCTTCATTTTTTCTCTTTTTTGTCCTGCTTGGCGTAAGCAGCTGGGCTCATCTTGCCGGACTTGATGGCCATGGCGGTTTTCTTCGAGCCTTTTTCGCCCTCAGACTTTTCGCCTTTCATGTACTGGCCAACGGAGATCTTGCCGGACTTCAGCGCTTTGGCTTCGCCCTTCTCTTCCTTGGTTGACTCTTTGCCTTTGAACAGTGACTTCAGATTCGTTGCCATATGCAAGCTCCGTTAGGTTGGTGACGTGTGTATGGTACACCGGAACTTTTAAGTATTCAATAGGGCCGGGTAAGTTTACAACGTGTGGCGATTGTGTGTATGTAGTGAAAAATAGGCTTTGATGAATGAGCGATACGTAAGGACAGGCGCGGGGTCGTCTGGCCCGTGTCCCTCCCCCCTGCCCCCTGCCGTCATTGGCACCGTGTGGGCTGTAAGTGGAAGGCGAGACCCGAGTGTAGGTGCACTCATGTTGGCGGCCAGCGTGAAATAACGCGAACAGCTGGGGATGCGAGTAGGTCACACCACCGAAGGGGAATCCACGCCCTGTAAGCGGTCGACAGCCGAGGCATCACGGAATAGACGTGCAAAATACCCAAAATGGGTAACACCAAACTATTAAACCGTAAACTACTCAGTAGACGCAATACGCATGAGCGTGCCAAAGGGTTCAGTCCCAAGGTGTATATCAAGGAAACATCCGCCTAATACGCAAGGGATGTGCGCCAACAATACGGGGCGCAAATTCCGTACACCTAATTCTTTTCACTTATTAACTGGAGTAAATCATGGACAAAAACACAATTCTCAAAAACATTGGTTCAATCGGTCGTGCCGCAAAAAAGCTCACTACTGATATCCAAGAAACCGCTGTTGGTTGTATTGAACACGCTGTTAAGCATGGCGACATTACGCTGTGCGACCAGTTGGTCGATGCAATCGGCAAAGGTATGCGCAAATCATCCCTTCGTGCATGGTTTGAGACAAACGGCCCAATGTACTTGCCTAAGGGTAAGGACAAATTCGCCTTCGATAAAGAACGCCGTGGCGAGTGGTCAGCAGAGCGCGAAGCCGCGTTATTGGCAACACCTTGGGAAGACGCAAAGCCCGAAGAAAAAGTCGTGTCAGTATTGAACGTAGAGGAAGCGTTTGACCGCTTCATCAACCGACTGGCAAAGCAAATCAAAGAAGATACTGTCACGGTAGAGAACGCAGAGTTGCTCACTGTGGTCAGTCAAGCCGCCGCACGGTGGCACATGGGCAAAGTCCTCTCGGAAACAAACGAGAAGATTGTGGCAGCATAAGGGAAGGGGGCGAAAGCCCCCGACCTTTTTTCGCCGCGTCACCTATCACGCCTCATAGTCGACAGCACTGGAGTACATCATGCGCACTCATCTAGTACCAACGGGCACAATGCCCCAATCCGCCAAACGTGACAAATTCGTACCACTTAGATTGCCTCAGCGCATCATGGGTGGGCCAGCGCAACGCGC
>JBPCSW010000290.1:0-2983 GCA_051006675.1 Fluviibacter sp. | reverse complement strand
GAACTGCGTGACATCATCGCGATATTGGGTATGGACGAACTGGCTCCGTACGACAAGCTCGCCGTTGCCCGCGCCCGTAAGATCCAGCGCTTCCTGTCGCAGCCGTTCCACGTGGCTGAAGTGTTTACCGGTTCGCCAGGTAAGTATGTTTCCCTCAAAGATACGATCAAGGGCTTCAAGATGATCGTTGAAGGTGAGCTGGATCATCTGCCTGAGCAGGCTTTCTACAGGGTGGGTTCGATTGAAGAAGCCATCGAAAAAGCCAAGACGCTGCAGTAACCGGAAGTTCCATCCCCCCGCCGCGCGGCAACGTGCGGCGGATCAGGAGCATATATGTCATTAAGAATCCATGTAGACGTTGTCAGCGCCGAAGAGAAAATTTTCTCGGGTGAAGCTGATCACGTGGTACTGCCGGGTGAATCGGGCGAGCTGGGTATCTGGCCACGCCACACCCCGCTGCTGACGCGCATCCGTCCGGGTGCAGTACGCATCAAGCTGCCAGATGGCGGCGAAGAGTTCGTCTACGTTTCCGGCGGCATGCTGGAAGTGCAGCCGACGATGGTTACGGTTCTGGCGGATACCGCGATCCGTGCTCACGATCTGGATGAAGCTCGTGCTCAGCAGGCCAAGAAGGCTGCTGAAGAGCTGCTGCAGAAGCGTGATAGCAGCATGGATTACGCCAAAGCTGAAGCAGAACTGGCCGATGCCATTGGTCAGCTGGCTGCCATCAAGAAGCTGCGTAACAAGCACTAAGTTTCAGGTAGCAATACCTAAAACGCAAAAGCCACCTTCGGGTGGATTTTGTTTTGGGCGCAGAGAGAGATGCTTTACCGTGGCGCCAATCGATCGATTCGTTGCTGCAAGCGTGCAACATCATTACGCAACGTATTTACGTCTTCCATAAATGCTTGGGCTTCAGGCGTGGGCACAATCACGGATTGCCCTTCGGCCACATGTTCGGTGAACTGATCTTTCAAGCGCACTGCCAATTGCTCTGCGCCCTGTTTAAAGGCCTGGGCAAAGCCCATCACACGATGTGCGGCAATGTCACCGATCTTGGAGGCCAGAAAGGCTTCAGGATCCGGTCTGATTTGATCCATGACCTCGTTCAAGGCATTAGCCAGATCAATGTTGCCCTGAATCTTTGCTGCCTTAATCACGCCATGGCGACCATGGCTGATGAAGAGCGATGCGGCGTTTGCTGGTAAATCGATAGAGAGCGTAGGTTCGTCATCACCAAAGACCTGGTGCGCGGCCAGGAGGCCATCTGGCTCGATGGTGTAACGCATTAATGTCCGATCGGCCAGGGCAATGCGTAGGGACGAACCCGCAAAGGATGCCAAACGCGATGCTGCCCACGGGTCATCGCGCAATGCGCGATTGATAACGGGCAGAGAGAGGCTGTGCAGCATGACGCCTTAGAACTTGTCGCCGATGTGAAGCGCAACCACACCACCGGTGAGGTTGTGATATTGCACACGGTCAAAGCCCACACCTTCCATCATCTGCTTCAGCGTTTCCTGATCCGGGTGCATGCGGATTGATTCGGCTAGGTAACGGTAGCTGTCAGCGTCCTGCGCCACGATCTGACCGACCTGCGGGATGACCTTGAAGGAATAGAAATCGTAAATCGGCGCGAGCAAAGGCGTAACCTTGGAGAACTCCAACACCATGAGTTTGCCGCCCGGCTTAAGGACGCGGCGCATCTCGGCCAGAGCGCCATCTTTATGCGTCATGTTGCGCAGACCAAATGCCACGGTCACGATATCAAAGTAGCCGTCAGGGAATGGCAGCTTCTCAGCATCGCATTGTGCCGTTTTAATAACGGTACCGGCATTGAGCAAACGATCACGGCCGCAGGTAAGCATGGCGTTGTTAATGTCGGTCAGCCAGACTTCACCGCTCGGGCCTACCTTCTTGCTGAAGGCTTTGGCGAGGTCGCCCGTGCCACCGGCAATATCTAGTACTTTCATGCCGGGGCGTACGCCGCTACGACCAATGGTGAAGATCTTCCACAGACGGTGCAGACCACCCGACATCAGATCATTCATGATGTCGTACTTGGTTGCCACCGAATCAAAGACCTGGCGCACGCGCCCTGCTTTCTCACGTTCGTTAACGGTTTCGTAGCCGAAGTGGGTGGTGCTGTTTGTCTGGTTCGTCACGTTATGCCTTGCGCTTATGACCGGCTGTCTGCAGCCGTTGTAAATAAGATTGCCAGAGTGCCTGATGGTTGCTGGCGAATTCGTGGAGAATATCCCAAGAGTATAGACCGCTGTCGTGACCATCGGAAAAGATGAGCTTAACCGCGTAGTTGCCAACGGGTTCGATGCCGGTGATCGATATATCTTCCTTGCCGATCTGCAGCACCTCGTTGCCTTGCCCGTGGCCACGGACTTCGGCTGAGGGCGAATAAACCCGGAGGAATTCGGCAGTAAGGGCTACTTCACCCAGGTCTGGATAGCTGAGTGCCAGGGTTTTTCCGCCCGAGCGTACGCGGATCTCTTCCGGAACGGGGGTACTGTTCTGCAGGCCGGCCATTATTCCTTGGCTTTGGTTGATTTCTTTGCCGCGGGTTTTTTAGCGGCTGGTTTTTTCGCCGCCGGTTTCTTTGCGGCTACTTTCTTGGCAGGCTTGGCCTTTTCGACGCCTTCTTCTTTGGCGGTCGTTTTTTTAGCAGCAGGCTTTTTGGCAGCAGCGCCTGATTTTACCGGGCGCGGCTCAAATTCGAAGCCGACTTTGCCGTCTTTATCCAAAGCCAAGAATGCCGAGAATTTGCGACGCGTTCGGGAAGAAACGAATTCCTTCAGTAGGTCTGTTTTGCCCATCGTCAGCAGCTTAGACATCTGCTCGGTGTCGATGGGCTGCTGCAGAATGATCTGACCCGAGCGGAAGGTACAGCTCTTCTCTGGGCCCACCGATTTTTCGCAGACGTAAGACGTGACATACGGATAGACGTTGGCCTTACATTTCGGGCAGGCAC
>JBPCSW010000289.1:0-3091 GCA_051006675.1 Fluviibacter sp. | reverse complement strand
CTAAAGAGGTGGTTAGCAAGGTTCTGCCACTAACGCCGGGTCGGGCGACAGGAAATAGTCTTGAAGTCTTAGATCGTCGGTATGCCCGCGGCAATGTTCTTGAGTATCTGGCGAAATTACCGGAATTGATGGTTTTTAATGATGAAGCCCATCACATTCATGATTTCAAGCGGGAGGGCGAAACGACCGAAGTTGAATGGCAAAAGAGTCTAACCCGTATTGCAGCTACAAAAGGACGCCGTTTTGTTCAGGTAGATTTCTCAGCCACTCCCTATAACGATGTGGGGACCGGTAAGAACAAGAAGAAGGTGTATTTCCCACACATTATTGTAGATTTTGACTTGAA
Organism: Fluviibacter sp.; assembly: GCA_051006675.1. Taxonomy (GTDB): domain Bacteria; phylum Pseudomonadota; class Gammaproteobacteria; order Burkholderiales; family Rhodocyclaceae; genus Fluviibacter. The sequence continues at coordinate 2,745 of JBPCSW010000289.1, read as the reverse complement.
GAGCGCTATGCGCGCTGGTTTGGTCAAATCTCTAGTGTTGGATCGGCGTAAGGAGATTGGGGCGCTGCCGCTTGAGTTTAAAGCCGAACGTGACGAGAACGGTAATCCCACTTTAAGCGAAGGGCAGCGCGTGATGCTGCGCGCCGGGTTGGCCAAGCTAAGGAAGCTTGAGAAGGACTTTGTCGCTGTTGACCGCTCGCTGCATCCCAAAATGCTGGTTGTCTGTGAGGACACGACGGTTTCCCCGCTGGTCGCTGAGTTTCTACGTGATCAGGAAGGGTTGAATGAAGCCGAAGTGATGACGATCGACTCGGGTAAAAAAGCTGAACTAGGGGAAAAGGATTGGGCACCTGTTCGTGAACGCTTATTCAACGTTGACCGCCATGCGACGCCGAAGGTTATTGTCAGTGTTTTGATGCTTCGCGAAGGGTTTGACGTGAATAACATTTGCGTCATTGTGCCTCTTCGGTCAAGTCAGGCACAGATTCTTCTTGAACAGACTATTGGTCGCGGTTTGCGTTTAATGTGGCGTGATCCGGAATATGCCGATATCAAGCGGGAAAATCGTGAGTGGATTAATGCCGGCCAGGAGCCAGGTAGTTTGCTAGATGTTCTATCGATCGTTGAGCATCCAGCTTTTCAATCGTTTTACGATGAACTTATTGCTGAAGGGCTGGTTGGTTCAACGGGGGATGATTCTGGAGAGTCGGCGACTGGTGATGTCTTGGCTTCCGATCTGCGTGAAGACTATGAAAGGTTTGATTTTGGCATCCCTTTTATTCTTCAAGAAGCAGATGAATTGAGTGACCATGTTGGCCTAGATGTGGCGGCTTTGCCATCGTTTAGCAGCCTTGGGATTGATGACTTGAAGGGGATGCTAGGGAAAGGGGATACCTTCGTATCACACGATTTACAGAGCGCAACTCTCTTTGGTGATTATCGCGTTGATGGTGCCGTCATGAATGTAGGGGGCTATAACGACTACCTCGCTCGTTTAACTCGACGCATTGGGCAAGCACTGAGTGAGCCCTTGCCTAAAGGAAATAAGATCGCCCACCATTTGGCAAAGCCCTACATGCAGGTCAATACTGCTGAGCTAACTGGGTGGCTTGATGATTACATATGGACACAGCTTTTTAATTCAGCTTTCAACCCTATTGAAGACGAGAACTGGCGTCTATTGTTGTTGCAGCCAGTCGTGGACCACATTACAAAGGTTTTCGCGGTAGGGCTTCTTGAGTCAGAGGAAAAGCACTTGTCTGGCGAAACCGAGGTCCGTCTGCGTTATCTTAGCGAAGTGCCAAAGCTAATGGTGCGCGAAAGCCATTCAATGGAAGTTTCGAAGTGCATCTACAAACGCCTTGGTTGGCCAAGTCGGAATGGTGGCTTAGAACGAACGTTTATTGAATGGGCGCAGGCCGATTCGATGATCCAGGCATTTTGTAAAGTTAGCGAGAATCGTCATACCTTTGCCCGACTACGGTACATCAAAGAAGATGGGTTGCCAGCTTTTTATTCACCCGATTTCCTCGTTAGAACGGATGGTGCTGTTTATCTGGTAGAAACTAAAGCACAAGATCAGATAAGCCACCCGAACGTACAAAGAAAACGTAAGGCTGCATTGGCCTGGTGTAGCCGGATCAATACGCTGACAGAAGAACAGCGTCAAAGCCCGCCATGGCACTACGTTCTCCTTGGGGAAACGGCAATTGCAGACTGGCGGGGTAAAGGTGGTCGCTTAGCCGACCTGCTCGATTTCGCAAGGATTCGGGAATTGCCCCAGGAGTCGTTGCAGCAACTCCTGATATAACCTGTTCTGGTGTCAGGTTTTCTTGATATCTGAATTAAGGTTAGTGAAGAGTTCGTCAGCGGTCTTAAAGCGGGCGAGCCGTGCCTTTTGCATCGCGCGCGCTTCTTTCATAGCCGCGCGCGTTTGCGCGTTGGGCATACGTCTTTTGAGAAGGTGGGCTTTGGATCGCATGGTAGTCAATTTCGATTATGCGGCTAGCAGCTTGGCGCGATGTTTGATCTTCGGCGAGCCCTCGGCGCGCGCTTGCCAGAGGTCATAGGCGGCCTGTTGCGCCATCCACGTGTCGGCGCGCCCACCATTCTCGATGCCGAGCCACGCTTCAAGGCGTAGCGCCATCTGCGGCGAGACAGCAGCGCGTGCGTTGAGCACGCGCGACAGCGCAACGCGGGTAACACCGAGTTGATTTGCTGCTTCGGTGACGCTTAAACCCAATGTCGGGAGAATGTCTTCCCGGAGCATTTCGCCTGGGTGCGGCGGGTTGTACATGCGACTCATACGTGACTCATTGGATAATTTTTCCACGATATTATAGGCTTACTCATTTGCTCAACGGGAGAAAATGGTGTCTACCCACAAAGAAGATCCGGCAGTCGACAAGTTCCTAGAATTCCTCGATGACGATATCCAGAAGCTCCCGGAGCACCTACAGTTGCTGGACGATGATTTTTTCCAACGTCTTCGGTCGTTGGTTGGGGATGCTGCTGATTTTGATTTGAACCAGCGACTTCCAGAAGAAGACTAAGCGGCCATTATGACCACGCCTGCTGAAGCCCCCCAGTCAGTCTCCTTCTGGGCGGCGTTTCGTTTCTGGTTGAAGCTGGGATTTATTAGTTTTGGCGGGCCGGCGGGGCAGATTGCGATCATGCACCAGGAGCTGGTCGAAAATAAGCGCTGGATCTCCGAGCGACGGTTTTTGCATGCGCTGAATTACTGCA
>JBPCSW010000288.1:0-14396 GCA_051006675.1 Fluviibacter sp. | reverse complement strand
GCTGTTTATAATCTTGGTCCTGGCTGGCTGCAAAGAAGTCAAGTTCGTCAAAAGATTAATCGGGGCGACAAAAAGGGTGCTATGGCAAACTTACTCAAGTATAATAAAGGCGGCGGTAAAGAACTTAAGGGACTGACTTTTCGCAGGAAGGCTGAGGCAGCATTGTTTTTATCTAGCTAAGTTGTATATTTTTAAAGACTTTTGGCATATAATAGGCCAAAATTATAGTAACGTCGACATGCTGTCTTGAGCAAGTCCAAACCAAAGGATTATCATGGCGTATGTTATGACATTTGACAGTTTGAAGCAGGATATTCGACGCTACATTGAGCGCGGATTTACTGCTGAAGACGACCCTCTCGTATACGAACAGATCCCTCGTTTAATCAATATGGCCGAGCGCCGTATTGCCCGCGAACTAAAAGTTCAAATCCTACAAACAGTTGTGACCACCGCTATGCAAGCAGGTGTTTCTGTCTATCCTAAACCTGATCGTTGGCGCGATACCGTTTCTATGAACTTTGGCGGTGACAATCGTACCCCCTTGTTTACTAGATCTTATGAGTATTGCCGTAACTTTTGGCAGGATGAAACAGTTGAAGGTACGCCTCAATTTTATTGTGACTACGATTATAAGCATTGGTTAATTGTACCAACGCCAGATGCAGCCTATGATTTAGAAATCCTTTATTACGAATTACCGCCGTTACTAGACGACGAAAATCAACAAAACTGGCTTACCGACTTTGCGCCTAACCTATTGTTATACGGCTCATTGTTAGAAGCAACACCTTTCTTAAAAGACGATGGTCGCATTCAAACATGGCAGGGGTTTTATGACCGCGCTGCTCAAACACTTAATGGCGAAGACCTATCTAAAATCCTTGACCGTAATGCTCAAAGGATGGAGGCTTAATAAATGGCAAACTACACCCAAGTATTTGGTGGAACAAATATCTACCCATCAGATGTTTCTTACAGCGCGTTAGCATTAACCGGCGACGAGATACTATTTTGGCCTCTTGAAGCAGACGCAGGCGTCCCTGTTGTTTCAAGTATTATTGACGTTACCTCTGACCAGGCTAACCGTGTTATCTACATGCCGGATGCCATGCAAGCAAGTAACGGTGTCACTACCTTATTTAATAACGTAGGGTCTTATCCAATTATTGTTAAGTCTACAACAGGCGTGACCTTACTATCAGCCGCTGCTGGTACAACGTGGCAATTATACTTAACAAGCAACGCAACTCAGTCAGGCTCATGGCGCGCGTATCAATTTGGCGCTGCTGTATCTTCAGCTAACGCTGCAACTCTAGCCGGCAACGGTTTGATTGCTATTAGCTCAACACTGCAAACCGCTCAACCTACAGTTTCAATCGCTTCAGACTATACAGTTTTAATTACTGACCGAGCCTATACCTTTATTTGGACAGGTGGCGCTGGTACTTTGACGTTGCCCTCTGCCGCTTTGATGGGCAACAACTTCTTTATCCAAGTTAAAAATGCAGGTAGCGGCACCTTAACGGTTACTCCATCAGGCACTAATTTAATTGATACTGGCCTTAGCCTTGATTTCCAACCATTAGATTCCGCATTGATTTTAACAGACGGCGTAGACTGGTACTCAGTTGGTTTAGGTCAAAGCGCAGAGTTTGCTTTTGACTATACCGTTATTAATGTTGCCGGCACAGGCGATTACACGCTAAGCTCTACTGAATTAAATCGCGTGGCGTATAGCTTTACAGGCGTATTAACCGGCAACAGAAATATTATTGTGCCACCTACTGTTCAACAATACTGGGTGGCCAACAATACAACAGGCTCGTACACACTGACGGTTAAAGTATCTGGCGGAACAGGTGTAAACGTCAATCAAGGCGCACGTACGATTGCCTATAGTAACGGCAATGACGTGGTACTAGCAGACACGAGCGGCTTGTCTTCCCCTATTGCAATTAACGAGGGCGGTACTGGCGCTACAACAGTAGCTGGTGCACAGATTGCGTTAGGTCTTAATCCAATAGACGGCGGAACGTACTAATGCCTTCAACCCCTATGGTCTTGAAATCTCTTCCTGGCATTAAGCGGGACGGGACTAAATACGAAGGTGATTTTTACGTTGACGGGCAGTGGGTTCGTTTTCAACGTGGTCTTCCTCGTAAGATGTGGGGCTATAGAGCAATTAATAAGTTTTTAACTCAGATTAGCCGTGGCTTTCATAACTTTGTGCAGCAACAAACTATATACTGCCACTCAGGGTCTGCTGATAACTTAGAGCGCTTTACCTTAGACGGTAACGGTAATAGTTCGGTTATTACTAACAGAACGCCTTTGTCTGGTTTTACAGGAAGCAACCAAAACACTTGGATGTTTGATGTTATGTACGACTCGTCTTCAACAAACAACTCGTTGATAGCGTACGTCACAGAAAATATAAACTGTATTTGTTCTGATACCCAAGGCGCTATATTCATTGGCGATTTACTTGGAACAGCGCCGTTAACTGAAATAACTTTGCCGTCAGGTATAACTGTATCAGGTGGCATTGTTGCGTTGCATCCTTACTTATTTTATTACGGTACTGCCGGCATCATTGGTTGGTCAGTAGCAGGTGATCCAACAGACTTAACAGGATCAGGCTCTGGAACTGCTCGTGTGGCAGGTCAAAAGATTGTCAAAGGCTTAACACTAAGAGCGGGTTCTGGATCAGCACCTGCTGGTTTATTTTGGGCGTACGATTCATTGATTCGTTGTACCTTTACTGGTGGAGCAACGGTGTTTCAGTTTGACACTGTGTCAGACGGCATTACAGTGATGTCACCAAACGGCATTATTGAGTACGATGGTATTTACTACTGGGCTGGCGTTGATCGTTTTTATATGTTCAACGGCGTGGTTAGAGAGTTGCCAAACTCACTTAACTTTAACTGGTTCTACGATAATGTAAACCGCAGTGCAATAATGAAAGTGTTTGCCGTTAAGGTGCCAAGGTTTGGTGAGATCTGGTGGTATTATCCAAGAGGCGATGCAACCGAATGCACACACGCTGTTGTTTACAACGTTCGTGAAAACACTTGGTACGACACAGAACTACCTAACAGTGGTCGCAGTGCTGGTCAATATTCTGCTGGTTTTAATGGTCCAATTATGACCGGATTAACAACCAATGCTGCATCGGATACTCGCGTGACAGAGGCAGGGGATGTACGTGTAACAGAAGATGGCGACACCAGGATTACATACGACAATAACGGTTACAAGGTGTGGCGCCATGAGATAGGCGTTGACGAGATTGATGGTGCTAACATCTTTCCAATCCAGTCTTACTTTGAACTAGCAGACATGTCATTGTTGGCTAACCCGCAGGGCGCCATGAATAAGTCGATCAGGATTGATTTGATTGAGCCTGACTTTGTACAGGCTGGCGACATGACCGTTCAAGTAACTGGTCGTGCTAACGCCAGATCTAAAGAAGTGTCAGGTGAACCTAAAGTATTTACTGACTCAGCGGCGACTGTGCCTGAGCAGGTGGTGTACTTTAAAGACATTCGCCGTGAGATGCGTTTTAAATTTGAAAGCAATACCGTTGGTGGTGATTACCAGATGGGTCAAATCATTGCACACGTTGAGCCAGCGGACGGCACGGTATTGGGCGGCGTATAATGAGCATTAACTTAACTCTTCCACAAGGGTTAGAATTAAGAGATTGGGCAGATCAGATTATTTTAGATATAGACAATCAAGTTGTTTTTGGTAAGTTGATGGACGATGCTAATTGGCAAGATTGGGCCGTGCAATTTGTAGGTAACGTAGGGTTGTCGAGGTATAATCCACCTATGCCGTACCAATTTGACGATTGGAAACTGTGGGCTGAAAGGTTCGTATATACTTTATCATGAAATACATCGGTTTTGATCGAGAAGATGAAGCAGTTAAGTGGGTAAAAGAACAAATAGGAATAGAAGGACCAACTGGGTTTTGTAGAGCAATTTCTTCAGTTGATGCTAACGATAACTTTTTAATGGCAGTTGTTTTTTCTAACTTTACCAAGCAAAACGTTGATACCAACGTGGCAATTAGCGAAGGTGGTAGAAAATTAACTCCTGCAGGATTTAAACGGATATTTAATGAGACGTTTGATTACGTCTTTTGCCGACTAGGGGCAGCTAGAGTGACTGCCTTGATAAGGGCAAAAAATACAAGGTCTAGAAGCTTTGTCGAGCAGTTAGGGTATGTGTACGAAGGAACGATGAGAAAGGCATTTGAAGATGACGATCTTATTATTTACGGGTTTTTAAAGACAGATTTTGAAGAACATAGGTGGTATCATGGCAAATGAAAACGAACTAATTCAAGGGATTGCTGATAAACTAGGACCTGAAAAGTTACAATCTTTAGTAGATCAGATTGAACAACAGCTGAGCCAAGATCCTGACGTTACTCCTGAGCTAATAGAAGAGCTAATTAAGCAACTTCGTTACGTCATTGAAAACCCAGACCAGTATGCCGAAGTTGTAGCTTCTGCCGTTCAGGCAGGTGCGTTAGATGCTGAAGACATTCCACCTGAATTTGACCCTATATTTATAGGTACCATGCTACTTGCTTTGCAAGAGTTGCAAGCTAGAGGTTCTGAACAAGGTTTTAAGAAAGGCGGTTTAGCCAAGGCCGCTAAACAGCTAGCCGCGCAAGGCCGTGGTGGCGACACTATGCTGGCCCACATCAACCCTAGGGAAGCTGAAGTACTTCGCCGGATGGGTGGTGCTGGTACAGTTAACCCTAACACCGGTTTAAAAGAATTTAAAGGTAAACTTTTTAAAGGTATCGGTAAGATACTTAAGGCTGCCGCTCCTTTTGTGGCAACAGCAGTTGGCGGTCCTTGGTTAGGTGCTGCGGTAGGTGCAGGGATTGGTGCAGCTGACGGTGGTCTTAAAGGTGCCTTACTAGGCGGTCTTGGCGCAGCCTTGATGCCTGGCGGTTTAGCTTCAGGTTTAACAGAAGGTATTGGTAATGCTTTCCTTGGTGCTCTTCCAACTGGTGTAGGTTCGGCTCTTTCAGGCGTAGCTAGCTCTGGTACTATTGGAGCTGGTTTATTAGGAGCAGGAACAAGTGCCATAGCCGGTAAAAACCCACTAAAAGGCGGCCTCACTGCTGCGGCTATGTCTGGTTTAGCTAATAGCCTACAAGATTCTAACCTGCTCCCTAAAACAGGTGCTCTTAATACAATAGCAAACAATGCAATTACGGGTGCTAGAACAAGTTCGTTAGTTGGCGGTAACCCAGTAGTTGGCGCTGCCGGCGGTGCAATGGGCGGAGCTGCTAATATTGCCTTAGATCAATTAGGCAATCAGTTTAACACTCCTAACTGGTTAAGACCTACTATGCCAGAAGCTGCCCCTGTTGATGCCGCTATGAATACGGGCATTCCTGAACCAGGTTCGTTAGATGCTTATAACACTCAAAACTTAGCTAACGCTGGAGCTCCTCCGGTGGGTCCTAACTTTAATGTAGGGGCTCCAATTGGACAAACACAAGTAATGACTAATCCTTATGGATTGCCTACGCCTGCCCCTGATTTTTCTACTGGTCAAAATCAAGTAACTGGTAATTACGGTTTTACAAATCCAGCTGCAGGTGGTGGTAATTTTGCAGATACGGCAATGAACGCCGTCAGAAATGCTAGCGCCAGTGACTTACTTAAATATGGCGGTCTTGGCATGACCCTGCTAAGTGCTGTGTCTGCGCAGCCTAACATTCCAAAAATGGCGACGGTAGAAGGGTCTTCAGACAACCGGAAGCTAATGAACATGCTTGGTAATATGCCGCCAGGATTAAGGCAACAGCTAGAACAAACTAATCAATTAGGTTCTTGGCTAGCACAAAATTGGGGCTCTGTTCCTGCTAGCTACGCTTCTGAACAAGCAATACCTATTGGTAAAGCGAGAGGTGGTTTCTTGTCTCACTTAGCTTTAGCTAAGGGCGGTGGTACTGGCCGTGATGATACAATTCCTGCTAGATTGTCAGACGGCGAATATGTAATTGATGCTGAAACTGTGGCGTTATTAGGAAATGGTAGTAACGATGCTGGTGCTAGAGCACTAGACATGATGCGTAAGAATATTAGAATGCAAAAAGGTAAGGCGTTAGCTAAAGGCAAGTTTAGTCCAAATGCTAAGGGTCCTTTAGCTTATTTAGGAGGTAAATAATTATGGGTAGCTTATTTAGCGGGGAACCTCAGGTAGCGCCGTCATACGTCAAAACAACGCAAGATAGTCCTAAGTGGTTTCAGGATGCGCTATTTAACCAAATGAATTGGGCGCAAACTGTTGCGAACCAACCATATCAAGTTTACGATCAACCTAGGGTTTCTACTGCTACGCCAGATACAAAAGCGGCGTATCAAATGACCCGCGAAAATGTTGGTGCTTGGCAACCTGGCATGACAACTGCCATGACGGGCACAGAGGCTTTAACTGGTCAAAATGCAGGTGTTGACGCTGGTTTAGGTTACATGACAGAAGGTACTGATTTGACTCGCGGCGCTGCTGGTCAAAAAATGTTACCAGGTGTGACTAACTATATTAACCAGGCTGTAGCAACCAGGGGAATTGACGCTGCTAATCCTTATTTAAACCAGGCTTCTAACGCTACTGCTCAGTCCTTATCTGAAAGGGCCATGCAATATGCTGATCCTTACATGAAAGCGGCCGGCCAATCATCGGCTAACTATATTCCGCAGTACATGAATCCATACAATCAGGCTGTTACAAGTCAGATTGCTAATCTTGGTGCTCGTAATCTATCTGAAAACTTATTGCCTGGTGTGTCCGATGCGTTTATTCGGTCCGGTACGTTTGGTGGCACTCGCATGGGTGAGTTTGGTCAACGTGCGTTGCGCGATACTCAAGAGTCTGTTCTAAATCAGCAAGCTCAAGCGCTACAACAAGGTTATGGTCAAGCTCTTGGCGCTGCTCAAACTGAATCGGCTAAACAAGCTGGACTTGCCGGCACCGCTGGTCAAATTGCTGGTGCTGACTTATCGCGTATCTTATCTGGCGCAGGACAATATGGTCAACTAGGACAAACAGCAGGCGGCTTGACTAACGCCCAGCAACAGGCATTATTACAGTCAGGCCAATTATACGGCTCTACTGGAGCTCAAGATATTGCTTCGCAATTACAAGCAGGTAATCAGTTGGCTAACATCGGTAATCAATATGCCGGCACTTCTATCAGTGAAGCTCAACGCCAACAATCAGCCTTGCAGCAGTTAGCTAACCAAGCCCAACAGCAACAAGGCTTAATGACGGCGGATGCTTCTGCTCTTCAAGCCATTGGTTCTGCGCAGCAAGCTCAAAAACAACAAGAATTGGATGCGGCTTACTCATCTTGGAAAGAACAACAAGACTATCCTAAAACCCAGCTTGACTGGCTTAACACACAAATTCGTGGTATGTCTCCAAGTGTGGCTACAGGACAAACTCAGCAAGGGTATACTACGCAGTACGGTCCTAGCGCCGCTACTCAGGCAGCTCAAGGTTTAGCAACTGTTGCTGGTCTTTATAACTTAAGCAAACCTTAAGGGGAATAAATTATGGTAACGCTAGATGAATATTTAAACGCTGGAAGAACAACCACGGGTTCTACTGGAACAACCACGGGTTCTACTGGAACAACCACGGGTTCTACTGGAACAACTACTGCTACTTATAATCCTGATCCATACGATTGGAATAGGTTATTAGCTTATTATAAATCTCCAACTGATATTAGCAGCATGTATCAATTGCAAGACCGCCCGGCAACTCCGCAATACGGTTACGAGTATACACAATTACGTGCAAATTCGGGAAACCCTGTTGCGCCTAGGTATAACGTAGCTGACCCTACTAATCCTACTTCTCCTACAGCTGCGCAGATTTTAGCAGAGTATAATACTAGGAAAGGTAAAACTGAAACTACCTTGACGCAAGCCATCCTTAATGACTACGTGTCTAACTACAATACCAAAAATGCTGAGGATACCACCGCCGCTGCTGTACAAGGTAATATTCTTAACGAATTTAACGCGTCTAGAACAAATCAGCAAAGCGCCTACAACAAGGGAGTAGCTGACTATAATACGCTGGCCGCTGATGTTAATGCTAATCCACAAGAGTATTATAAGCCTGTTCAAATGTACGAAACACCGGTAGTACAAAACGCATACTACAACAAGTTTGCGCCAAAACCTGCGGGCACTACTAGCACTACTAACTCTACTGGTTCTACTGGCGCTACTACTGTGGGCAATGAACAACCTAGTTTTGATCCGTTTACTATAGGAAAAAATGGAGAAAGAATATTAAAACCTGAACTTACCCCTAGTCCAGATGTTGCTACAACAAATCTTGCAAGGGGTGGTTATATTCAAGGCTACGCAAATGGTGGCATGGTTCAGCCTCAAATGCCTATGCGACAACCAGTTGTACAAGATCTATTGCAGCAGTATAATACTCCTAGGCAACCAATTGGTCCTTTAGGCTCTTTACGCGGGAGACAGTAATGGCAGAATTTGACGAGTTATCTCAGCAATATGGCGTTGCCCAGCCAATGCCCTTAGCTGAAAAGTATGGAATTGATCCTGCGCAACTTGCACCTAACTTTGCTCCTCAACAAGGTATAAATCAAATGGTACCTTCAGGTGGCGGCTACAGCCCTGCTCCTGTGGCAGGTCCTGGCATGAATCCTGATCTTCAAGCTTTGTTGATGCAGTATACTACTGGCGCTCCTGACTACGGAGCTGACTTAAAAACAGCTAGGACGGAACGCCAAGCACAAGAAAAAGCATTTAACACTACGCTAGATTCATTGTTAAAAGGCGCAGACGAAGGCCCTTCTAAAGCGGAGATGTATTTCCGTCTTGCTGCTGCGTTAGGCAAACCTACCAAGTTTGGTTCATTTGGCGAATCGCTAGGTCCTGTGGCAGAATCACTAGCCGAATATCAAGGTGACATTCGTAAGTCAGGTCAAGCTAAACGAAAATTGGCAACAGATATTGCTCTTAAGAAACAAGAATTATCCTTGGAAGCAGCTAAAGATACCGAGAAAACCTTACTTGGCTTGCAGTCTGAAGCTAGCAAAGATAAACGCGAGTTTATTAAAGCCCAAGTTAAAGAGTATATTGATTCAGGTAAACCTGCTTCTGAAGCCGGCAAAATTGCATTTGACATCTTACGTTCTAAAAATCCTGGTAAATCTCAAGCTGCAATTACGTCTTCGCCTGAGTATGGCGCTGAAGTGGACAACCAAGCTAAGTTACTAGTTGAACAAAAAATGGCGGCAATTAACGCGTCATTAGTAGGAGCTCAAGCTTCCTTGGTTGGTGCTAAAGCTACAGCTGAGAAAGCAGAACGCGAGTCTATTAAACTTGAACCAGATGAGCGTAAATCAATTCGAGACGACGAAGATGCTATTTACGCTGCTAAAAATACTGTTGCAAATCTTAATTCTGCCCTCGGCCTTGTTGACCAAGCCTTTACTAACACTGCTGCAGACCAAGCTCAGTATAAGAAACTTAAACAAACAAACCCTAGCGATCCACGAGTAAAAGCAACTGAAGAACTAGAAAACTTGGTTGGTCTAAACGTGGTTGGTAGCTTGAAAACAACATTTGGTGGCAACCCAACAGAAGGTGAACGCCGCGCGTTACAAGAACTCGGTGGCTTAGGTTCAGCCAACAAGGAAGTTCGTAAAGCAATCATGAAACGCGCTGCTAAAGCCCTTGAGGAAGCTGTTGATTACAGGGGTTTACGTATTAAGAAAATTGAAACCGGTGGTTACCGTAAGAAAACAGAACCTGAAGGGAAAAAATAATGGCTAACGAAAATTACTACGCTTCCTCTTCAGGCGATCCTAGAGCAGATGCTCTGGCTGAAGCCCAAGCAAAGTATGGAGTTAAAAGTGCACCTTTCCATGCGCGTACTTTCTTTGGCCAAGGTGCTGCCATGGGAGGCGGCGACGAGTTAGAAGCTTGGGTCCGTTCTAAGTTATCAGGCAGGCCTAAAGAGCAGATCAGACAAGAGATTATGCAAGATGTTCGAGGGTTTGCCCAGAAGTATCCTGTCAGTGCTGCCATGCAAGAATTTGGAGGAGCCGCTGTTCCTTCAGTGGTGGCATCTTTCTTTCCGCCATTAGAATCAGTTACTGCGCCTAGAACAGTAAGCGCGTTAAACCGGCTTAAACAATCCTTATCTTATAACCCTGCTAACCCAGTTTTAAGTGGTGCTAAGGTAGGCACAGTCTACGGTACTGCAGGTGGTGCCTTATCTGCTGAGCCTGAAAGTCGCACGACAGGTGGAGTTATCGGTGGCTTAGGCGGTGGTTTATTTGGTACAGCGCTGCCAATAGCCACTAGAGCTGGTGGTAACGTTGTTGACTTCTTGTCAAGAAATATTTTTGGTACCAGCGAAAGAGGTGCTGCCAATATTGCAACGAATAAATTAACTGACGAGATGCGTAACGCTGGCATTACTGCCCAAGATCTTTCTAGACTTAGCGAAGAAGACTATCGCCGTCTTGGCATTCCTTCAATGGTTGCCCATTACTTGCCTTCTACTACAGAAGCTGTTGTTGCTAAATCAGGAACCCCTGAGGCAGCTAAGCTTTCCAAGAAATTACAAAAAGTACAGCGCGGTGAAACAGGCAGGGTTGAAGACAAGTTTAGGGCTGCGTTAAAGCCAAAAGATTACTTTGAAACAGCCGATGAGTTGACCAAAGATCTTCGAGCCAATGCCAAAACAATGTACAACGATGCTTATGAATTTGGTGAAGTAAACGATCCTAGGATCTTAGACGTATTAAACCACCCTGATTTTAAAGCAGCATTTGAAAGTGCTAAGGCTATTGCTTCTACTGAAGCCGCTACAGCCAAACTAGCAGGTGAGGATCCTTCTGCCTACATAATCCGTGAGTTGTACGTACCTAGAGAAGTTAAGCCAGGGATCTTTGAGCTAGAGCTGAAAGAAATACCTGATGTTCGTACACTAGACTACGTTAAGCGTGGCGTTGATTCAGTCATAGACACAGGCTTCAAAGGTGATGGTATAGGCCCTGCCAGAGCTAGTGCTTTAAAAGGATTGCGTAATCAATTTGTTTCTGCTATTGACGAGAATGTACCAGCTTATGCTGCAGCTCGTAGGAAATATGCAGGCGATCTTGAAGTTAAAGATGCCTTAAGCATGGGAATGACTAACTTCAATAAGCTTAAACAAGAAGAGATTACTAAGTTTATGGAAGGCGCTTCTGACGCTGAAAAAGAAGCATTTAGAACAGGCGCAATGCGTTACTTACAAGATACCATCTTTGATAAGCCTAACGCTGCCGGTAAGATCTTATCTTCTAATAAGCTTAACAGCAAATTACGGGCTATGTTTGATTCGCCTGAAGAATATGCCTTGATTAAAGCGGCTATGGAAAAAGAAGCCTTGTTTTACAGCAGGGCGTCTGATGCCTTGGCAGGGTCACGTACCACGCCTAAAGCTGAAGCAATTCAACGAGTCGAGGCCGCTCCTTCTACTGGCCCTGGTAATATCATAGGTCCTATAGTTAAATTCCTGGTCCATGGTGAGGATAAAGTCTCACCTGAAGTGTTAGGCAAGATGGCAGACATGTTATCTATGGGCACACCAACTGAGGTAGCCGCGGTAGTTAAAGCTATTGAAAAGCGTGAAACCGTAGAAAACGCTAAGCGGATTGCAAAAGAATCTGTGGTTAAAGGAACAATTGCTGGTACCTCAGGGGGTACAACTATGCCGTTAACTGATTCTAGCGAAGTATCTGGCGGTGACATTATGCTTAACGAGTTCATGGATTACTACGATTCATGGAAACAAGGCGGTTCTAAAGGTGAAGGTGGAGAAAAATAGCTGTTAGGCGGTTAAGCCGACATTAGAGGATGTAGTAAGTAACGAGTTTTTCGGCTTTCTGCGTTGCATGTAATAACTACCGAATCTACGCCGATCCCCACTTTTGTGGGGATTTTTTTATCTATAAAAATCAAACACTTAAAAATTTGCTGATATTTGACACTTTTCTTTACTTATAAGCCTTTGATTTTATTGTAATATCAGCAGCTACTTGCCGACATCAATTTTTCCGCGTACTAATTAGCCAGAAAGCTAGACCAGTCCTACATATATGGGATAAAATATTAGCAGTATTAGTAAACTCGCGGTATTTTTTTGCACAACAACTAGGTTCATTTATTCCTATATATAGGAGCCGATATTCCAATGCCTACTTTGTTGATCTGGCTATGGTTTCATGGCTAATTAGGAAGCTGTTTACATAGCGCATATTTTTACCGACTTGCTAATACTACTGATATTTTTTGGAGTCAACGAATGTTGACGTGGTCAATATATCACGCGTTTTGAAGAAGTAAAACAACTATTTTTGTTATAAAGCCTGTATACATCTCAAATTTTATTTGTTATATTGGTTACACCATCAAGCATGATGGCATTAGAAAGGATAGAACGTGTTTAAAACAAAACCACTGGCTCATCAGTTAGAAGCATTTACCGTTTCTAAAGATAAAAAAGCATTTGCCTTGTTGTGTGAACAAGGAACGGGTAAAACTAAGATAGCTATTGATAAGACTGCCTACTTATACGGTAAGGGTCAAATTAATGGTTTATTGGTTATTGCCCCTAACGGCGTCCATCGTAATTGGATTGTCAATGAAATCCCAAAACACATGCCTGACTACGCCAGCCCACGTAGCGCCTGGTACGCCTCATCAATGAAGGTGGATGAACGTAAGACTTATGAGGCATTGTACGATCCAGGTGCAGACCTGCGCGTCCTAGCTATGAATATTGAAGCTGTCTCTACTGAGAAAGGCAGAAAAGTAGCAGAAAAGTTTCTTCGTACATTTAATACTCACTTGGTAATTGACGAGTCAAGTAAGATTAAGCACTTCTCAACGCAGCGTACTAAGTACATCATTAAACTTGGTAAGCTAGCAAAGTATAAGACCATCGCTACAGGTACCCCTGTTACTCAAAGCCCGTTAGACATATTTGGTCAATTCATGTTTTTAGATGAAGACATTCTTCAGACTAGTAGCTTTTTTATCTTTAAAGCTAGGTATGCTCAGCTACTTGATGAGTCTTCTCCTATTCTGCGGCACATTATGCAACGGTCAGGTGGCCGTAGGGCTCCGCAGGTTATAGCTACTGATAAGGAAGGTAGACCTTTATATAAAAATCTTGATGAACTGCAGCAACTTATTGCGCCACATTCTTTTAGGGTTTTGAAGAAAGACTGTTTGGATCTGCCTGATAAGGTATACCAACGCCGCTACTTTGAATTAGCACCTGAACAAAAAGCAGTTTATAAGGACATTAAAGAAAACTTAAGAATTGAATATGAGAATGGCGACTTCCAAGCGATGTCTAAGTTGACAGCTGTTTTAAGGTTGCAGCAGGTAACTTGCGGGTTTATTCCTAGTGAAACTGGTGAAACCCCTATCTTTGAGAAAAGCAGTCAAAATCCTAGGATTAAGACATTAGTTGATTTGTTAGAAGAAGTAAGCGGTAAGGCAATCATTTGGGCTAGGTTTAGAAAAGACATACAAATGATCTACCAAGCGTTAGAGGAAGAATATCCTGGTCAAACTGTCTTGTATTACGGAGACGTGTCATCAGATGATCGTGCTAAGGCAATGAAAGATTTCCAAGAGGATAGCAAGATTAGATTTTTTGTTGGCACTCAAGCAGCAGGAGGTACTGGTTTAACGCTTACTGCTGCCAGCACGGTGGTTTACTACTCTAATACGTTTAGCTTAGAAGATAGGTTACAGTCAGAAGATAGGGCTCACCGGATTGGTCAAAAGAATACTGTAACTTACTATGATATTGAAGCCGTAGACACAATAGACAAGAGGATTATTGCAGCCCTTAGAATGAAAAAAGATGTAGCTAACTTAATTACTAAAGACCCTTTGATTGATTGGATATGATATGCCGGCAGTATATGTAACACAAGAAAAAGCTAGGAAAGTAGAAGGACAGTGGGTATCTGAATTTAACTTAACTCCTGCTGCTGAGTTTGGTAGAATAGAAATCCTTATGCCTCCTGGCCATTCATTTTTCTCTCCTGTGCCTGTAATTAGGGCGCTAAGGGAAAAGTTAAAAGATTTTTCAGATGACGACTATTTGTTGCCAATTGGGGATCCCTCTATTATGGTTGCCGCTGCCATGATTGCTGGTGAAAAAACAGGCGGCAGGATTAAGTTATTAAAATGGGATAGGTTTCAGCAAGCTTATATTCCGGTTCAACTTGATACATCAGGAAAGGCACTATAATTATGGAAGAAGTAGAAATTAGTGATTCAAAAAATGCCCTAAAAC
>JBPCSW010000287.1:0-2670 GCA_051006675.1 Fluviibacter sp. | reverse complement strand
CCACTAAACCTGCAATTTCCATGAATCCCCTGTTAATTAGCATTGGCGTGCTTTTCTGAGTTCTATAAACAACAGAGAACTTGACCTTTTTGTAAACCATTTTGCCAAATTCAATATCTAGCAGAATAACTGGTCTTTTGTCGGTTTGATCCCCAACCTCTGCATGGGAGTATTCCATTATTCTGTGGCTGAAAGATTTACCTCCAACTGTCCAATTTAAGAATCCGTCAGATTCTTCAGAAGAATCTGCATGCAAAGAACAAGCGATGGCGCCATTTCCTGTGTCTAATTTTCCGATGAATTTACCAACACCTTTGACATCAAAGATTTCTCTGAATCCTACCATTTTTCTAGGATAGTTCCAGTTCTTCTTGTTTAAAATGAATTCTAGAATGATTCCGGTTACGTCAAGTCCAGTTGCTTGTTCAATACCATCAGTTCCTGGCGACGCATTCACCTCTAGAACGTACGGTACGCCAGTATTTTTACCTATGATAATATCTACACCACACCAAGAGCATTCGGTTGCTTTAGCAGCTCCTATTGCGATTTTTTCTATTTCTTTTGGTATCTCTACTGCCTCTGCTATTCCACCAAGGGAAACATTAGTTCTAAAATCATTTTCCACTCTGTTTCTTTTCATGGAAGCTATGATGGTATAGTTATCCCCATCACCCGTGGAATTTCTACTACCTACAACGTGTATTCTTAGGTCGTAATCTGCTTCTATCTTCTCTTGAACTATCAATTCAGTTTCTGGGGAAAGCTTCCACATAGTTTGAAGGGTCGACACAAGTGATTCCTTAGAATCTATCTGAAATACTCCAATTCCTTTAGTTCCGCTCAATGTTTTAACAACAATTGGGTATTTACCTCCTATTTTATTAATAGCATTTTCTATGTCATCCTCCGAAGATATCAGAGCTGTTTTTGGCGTGGGTATACCCTTCTCCTGAAGTTTTTGAACAGTATCAAGTTTGTCTTCGCAAAGGAGAACTGCTTTAGGAGAATTAACAGACACAAATCCAAGAGATTCTAATTTCTCAAAAAATTTCACTGCGGCAGTTGAATTTATAGAGGATCTTCTAGCAAGTACAACTGCATTTTTGATGTCTATTTCATGCTTTATCTGGCTCCCTTTGTTTCTTATAAAGAAACTTCCCGTTTCAGTTTTTTCTATTTCACCCTGAGATGTATTGATAATTATGCACTTAAACCCAAGAGAATTAGATTTCTCCATCATTTTTTTAACGGTGGGAGCAAGAGTATTTTTCTTGGATTCCAACTTGGTCGTTAAAACAATAAGAGAAATAGGCTTTTTTGATATAGCCTTTGCCTTTTCGGCACCCTGAAAAACAAAACCCTCTTGTTCGGTCAATAAATTATCCATCTAAAACTTAGTTGATCTATATATCCTTAGTAAATAAAAAAGGAGATCTTATGGGATCTCCTTTTGTATATTTTGTTTAAAATTGATGATTAGTTAAAAAATCTGTTGAAAGCAGGATTTAGGATCTCTTCTGATTCTTCCTCTTCATGATCTTCTTCGTGATCTTCTTCGTGATCTTCCTCAGCTTCAGCCTCTTCCTCGTCCG
The DNA here is from genome assembly GCA_051006675.1 of Fluviibacter sp. Lineage (GTDB taxonomy): Bacteria > Pseudomonadota > Gammaproteobacteria > Burkholderiales > Rhodocyclaceae > Fluviibacter. The sequence goes on along the minus strand of JBPCSW010000287.1, from coordinate 1,075 downwards.
AGGTGTGAGCTTCTTCGTCCTCTTCTTCTACATCCTCCTCTACCATATCTTCTTCCTCTAATTCTTCTTCTTGGTTATACTCATCTAGGTCGATTTCTTCCTCTTCCGTGTCTTCTTCTTCGTCAACCTCTTCCTGGTTGTACTCGTACTCATCTTCTTCGTCCATTTCTTCTTCGTCACCTTCTTCATTAACGTTTTCTTCCATGTCTTCCTCGTATTCTTCTTCCTCTTCTTCCTCTTCTTCCATGTCAGTCTCGTCATCAGAAGTTGAATCGTCTTCCATATCAAACGATGAGTCTACACCATCAGTTTCTTCGTTTTCGTCTTCCATTTCTTCGTCAGCAGGGATAGAGTCCGCACCACCGTCGGTTTCAGTCTCTTCTTGATCTACAGAATCTGTAGTATCCATATCCATTTCTGTATTGTCTTGACCAAGTGTTCCTTCTGTGTATTGTTTAGAAAACTCCTCAAAACTTAAGATCTTTTTTTCCATTTTTGAATTATTTATATGTATATATCTTTTTGCGTGATCGCATTTGTTATTCTGTTGCGTCTCCCATATTAGAAGCACTACCAGATTCTGATGCTCCTTTACCGGGGTAATCTATTTTAGACTGGTGATTAAATATGGAATCTCCATAGCCAACATATTCATATGGCTTTTCTAATTTAATCTCATGAAATGGAGATCTGTCCTCCTTACTTAAGTTCTTTGGATTCCAAGGATCTGCTATAACCTTTAAGAAGTCTTTAAACTCTAAGCTTTCCCTCTTTTTTACGTTTTTTTGATGCATCTTTTCTTTTTTTATTATCCTAGTCCTAAAAGACTTAATATTCCGCTATTTGAACCACCTTCTGGGGTCTTAGCCGCTTTGACTAAATCCTTCTCTGAGAATTTTCCACCACCAAATATATCTTTGAACGAAGTTCCTTCTCCACATACTACGCCTTCAAGATTTCTTTAAAGCATGTTCATAAAATCCGTTGAATTAATATAATTAGTCAATGCTTCCCTTGTCGAAGCAACAAATGTACCACCTAATCCAGATTCAAAATTAATGTTGATTCCTAGGCC
>JBPCSW010000286.1:0-16638 GCA_051006675.1 Fluviibacter sp. | reverse complement strand
GTAGGCGCCAACGATCAAACCCGGGTTGGGGCCAAAAATGCCGGGTAGAATGCAAAGTCATCTATCTTAGTGACTGGCTAAATAAAGTTGAGGATCTAAATGTCTGAATATGTATGCCCAAGCTGTGGTAGCGACAACATCCAAAAGTTATCGCTTACCGTCATGAAAGGCACCAAAAGCGGCACGATTGGCAGCACCCAGACAGCATTGGCAGAGATCAACTCGCCGCCAACAGAGCGCCGCTGGGTATGGTGGGCGGTAGGGCTTTTCTTCTTTGGGCCAGGCGCCATCACGACAGGTAACGGGTTTTTCATTGTCGTAGCTGCCGCCTGCGCTCTGGGCTTTGGGTATGCCATGTATTACAACCATGCCGTTTATTACAAAGAGTTACAGGCGTGGAATCGGCTTTGGATCTGCCAGCGCTGCGCCTCTGTATTCAAACGCTGAAAACCAAAAACTCAAACAAAAAGGTGCTTTAAGCGCCTTTTTTATTGCTTTCTATGTAACTATAGTTGACACATGGTAGAAAAGTAACTATGGTTACGACATCCGCACCACTCTCCCGCCGAAGGATGGCGTGCTGAAACGGGGGTAACGGCCTAGCAAGCCAGGGTGGGCAAAAGCCATAAGGCCAAGGCCAGGGCAGACGCAGCGGCCGCAGTAAGTAGCACAACAACCCGCAGTCGTACCCGTGATCCGTCTGGCAAGCATTACGCCGACCAGGCGGCGCAAAAAAACCTGGTTCCTTTCTTCGAGTGAGCGGATGCCGGGAGGATCACGGGGGCGATTGCTAACGGAGGCAACAATGCAGATCGATGACACCGCAGTAACTGAGCAGGAGCTACGCCAGGCATATAAACGTGCCGGGTTATGGCGCCAGGGCATGACCTTCGGTCAGGCCAAAAGCAAAGTGCTTGTCTACTGGGGATTGGTACGCCAAGCCCGAGCAGCCAGAAAAGCAGCGGAACGGTATCAGCAACAGCATCTGCAGCCTCGACTGATTTAGGAGACCAAAATGTGGATGAAGATCAAACCTTTGGTGGCCGCAGCCATCATTGCCGTGCTTTACGGCATTGTGTCTGAAATGGATTACCAGGACGCCGTGCAACGCGAGCAAATTGCCCGGGCATCGCATGTCCAGACCGTAGCGGTGCGCTGATATGTCGCTTCAACGATTCATGGTCGACATCGAGACACTGAGCCAGGAGCCTGACGCGGTGATCTCAACCATCGGCTGCGTGGCATTTAGTCTCAACAAGATTGGCTCGACCGCCATGTTTTACACCCGGGTCAGCATTGAATCGTGCCACGCCATCGGGTTGCGCATGGATCCAGCGACCGTGCTTTGGTGGATGGATCAACCCGATGCAGCACGGCGCGAAATCACCTCACGTGAAGGCCTAGCATCAATCTACACCGCCCTGCAGGGATTGGCTGATTTCATCCAGTCAGAGGCACGAGGCCGAGAGATTCGCGTTTACGCCAAAGACCCGGATTTTGATTGCGTCATCTTGCGCACTGCGTACCAGCGGACGCATATCCCGTGCCCATGGAGTTACTGGCAAACCCGCAGCGTGCGCACCACGCTTGAGGATAATGGCTACAACAAAAAACTCTATGGCAAGCACCATGCCCTCAATGACGCGCTGATCCAGGTACAGGCCGTACAGGAAGCACTGAATCCCGATTTATTTATGGAGACAAGCAATGTCAAATAATGAAATTTCCTACAAAAAAAATTCGTTAAACAAAGTGAACGAAAATCACAAAAAAATTCAAAAAGAATTCATAAAACTTTTGATTGGTTACGATATACAACAAGAGGCAATTTCTTTTTTTAGTAATTTTTTAACAGCAAATTCCGTTGATTGTTTAATAAATAATCAAGGTTTCAAATATTCTCAAATTGAAAATTTAATAAATTTCAAAAATTTATCACTTGATGACAGGTCAAAAATTCTGCAAATGCAGCTTAGATATATAAATGAAAAAGATGACTCATTTTTAATGGCACTAAAAGACATAAATACGTACGTTGAAATCAGATTTAAAGAATTTTTAGGTGAATAACATGGCATCGCTCAATAAAGCCCAGCTGATTGGCCACCTTGGCGCTGATCCAGAAACACGTTACACCACCAGCGGCGATGCCGTCTGCACCATTCGCTTGGCCACTACCGAATCATGGCGCGACAAGGCTAGCGGCGAGCAGCGCGAGGCCACCGAGTGGCACCGCATTGTGTTCTACCGACGCCTGGCTGAGGTGGCTGGACAGTATCTACGCAAAGGCGCTCAGGTCTATATCGAAGGCAAGATCGTTACCAACAAGTGGACCGATAAAGACGGTATTGAGCGCTATACCACCCAGATCAACGGCAGCGAAATGAAGATGTTGGGTAAACGCCAGGGCGGGTCCGATCACACCCCGGCTGCCGGAGCAGATCCATTTGCACCAGCCAGCCAGAGCACCAATACACCTGATGACGACATTCCGTTCTGATCATGACGTTTGAGCAGTTGTGGCGAAAAGCCCCGTATGAGCTCACCGGTTTATCCAGGGAGCAATTAGCAAACGCCCGAAGTATCGCCAAATATATTTACAACCAGGTCATTAAAAATGCCGAAAAACAAAAAGCCACGAAAAAAATATAACCCGGTCCGGATTATGAATTGTCGCAATTTGCCAGGCATGGTCGATATGTTCCGACTGTTTGATCCAATTTACAGCGTGCTAGAAACGCTCGAATTTGGCGAGATCGAGACCGTATCTGGAAAACCAGTATTTATTGATCATGAAGGCACTTACAGCGAAGTATCTGCCGCCATGATTTGCTGGGCCGATTGCTGGCAGCGGATCTGCAATGACCAACGCATCGAGTTTGACCCAGCGCCTTTGCGCAAGATGGCCAACAAGCTCGATTACGGTGTGCCGCTGGAGGTAGAGGATGTTGCAGCAGCTAGAGATGTGATCAACCTGACAAAGCGCGTATTTATGCGCACGCCAGCTGATGTGCTGCGCTCACATGCCGTAACTGAGCAGATCGCCATCGAGTTTGAAAAACGTAACTTGAATAAGGAGGCAGCATGAAAGCACCTGACCTTCTCGCCAAAGCCTCGTCCATCATGACCGAGCGCGGTAAGCAATACGACAAGCCCGAAGGTGAGCGCAGCATGGGCAAATGCGTCCAGGCATTCAACGTCATCACCGGGCAAAGCCTCAGCGAGGCCGAAGGCTGGCTATTGCTGCAGATTCTCAAAGACGTACGACTCTGGCAGCGCCCAGGATATCACCAGGACAGCGCCGAGGACTGCATTGCCTATGCCGCACTTAAAGCCGAAGCCAAACAGGCAGAAACCTCCACCCAGGCTTACGGCAGCATCCCGGAGCCCAACATTCCCGCCTTTCTTACCAGAGACATTGCCGCATGACTATTCAAGACAGCATATCGTTCGAGCAGGCAGTTGCAGATACCGGCATTGACACCATTGCCATCTGCCCAAGCTGCAGTCTTGAGCACCCGGAATCCACCCGGATCGTCTGGGCATTTCCCTGGGGGCTTCGGCTTACCCGTTGCCCGCGCTGCCTATGCCAGGACATTGACTACCCGGATCCGGCGGCGGCCAGACAAAATCCAATCATCCAACACCGAGCAGGGAGCTTTAGCCATGACTGATCTACTTCAATCGGCAAAAGAAGTTGTCAGACAGATCAGCATGGAGCACCTATCTGAAAATGCCGTGGAATCACTACGCCAAGCCATCAGCGAGGCTGAACAGGCAGATCATTTTCGTGACGCAACGAAATTGGTACAGGCAGCAGGGCATGAGCCGTATGCTTGGGTGTCAGAGGATGTGTGTGATGGTCAGTTCATCAATGGTAAGAAACGAAAAATCTGGTGGGAGTGCATTAAAGGTGCTGGAATTCCTTTTTACACCGCACCACCACAGCGTGAATGGGTGAGCCTGACGGATGATGAGATTGAAGCCTATGAAATCATGGGCGTCAAGTCTGATGTGATGCTTGCCCGTGCCATCGAAGCGAAGCTGAAGGAGAAGAACTCGTGACACAAGACGAAATTATCTCGTTGGCGATGGAGTCTGGTCTGTCAGGAATTGGCGAACGAAACATGATTGCTATTGAACGCTTCGCCACCCTAATTGCTGCCCATGAGCGTGAGAAACAACCAGAGCACTTTGCGAAGGCCATTGCTGAACTTGTTGAGTGTTGCAAGGTTTTGGCCGAGGAAAACGAAGCCGCAGTATTAGCCGAGCGTGAGGCGTGTGCAAAGGTGTGCGAGGAACTGCGTGACGAAGACGGGTATGATGCATGCAATATGGAATGCGCCGCAGCCATCCGTGCAAGGGGTGAGAAATGACTAACATCGAAACAATGAAGCCGGTGCTGGATGCTGCTGTTGCAGTTGAACAGAACGCAGAGGAATGTATGGGCGATGACGGCATGGTGATGGTCGTGCCTCTCGATTTATACAACGAATTCATGGAAGCCATCGCAGCACTACGCCAAGCCATCAGCGAGGCTGAACAGGCAGACCAATTTCGTGACGCCACGAAAATGATGCAGGCAGAGAAGCAGGAGCCGGTGGCTTGGTTGTTCGACTGGGAGCACGAAGGCGAGATTGTGACCGGATGGGTGACGCAAGACTTTCAGACAACAAAGTTCAACGGTGGTCACAACGTGCGTCCATTGTATGCCGTACCACCACAGCGTGAATGGGTGAGCCTGACGGATGATGAGATTCATAAGGCATGGGCGGAAGCGGCGCGATTAGAAACTACATACAAGTCTGTTTACAACGCCATCGAAGCGAAGCTGAAGGAGAAGAACTCGTGACACAAGAAGAAATTATCCGCATGGCGCGGGAGGCTGGACTGGCTGAATGGCACGAATCAATACAACAACATGGGTTTAAGTTTGCCGACCCTGAAAACCTCGAACGCTTCTTTAACCTAGCTTTTGCAGCCGGTGTTGCACATGAGCGTGAGGCGTGTGCGAAGGCGTGCGAGGAAATATCGCAAGACCATTGGAATCTGTACAAAGGTCGGCCACCTTACACCGGCTCTGAATCTGGACGGGCTGACCCGCATGAACAAGGCGTAAGCATGGGCGCCAGCGATTGCGCCGTAGCCATCCGAGCAAGGGGAGAGTTTTTGAAATGAAGCAGCCTTATTACTTTTACCAGTTATTTGAGAAGATGCCAAATGGTAGTTACCGTGAACGTCAAAAACCAGTGGCGCCGCTAGATATATACAACCGTCATGATTTCGTACGATCTGATAAAACAGGTCGAATATGCGTTGTTTACCCGGCTATATCTTGGGAAGAGGCAATTCGTATCGGAATGGTAACTTTCGTACGTGAACCTCTACAAGGCGGTCAATGGGGACGTACAGATCTATCTGATCTAGGTCTTCGTCAAACCAACTATGGATTAAGCCCACTTGACCCATCGTTAACTTGGAGTGGTAATCATGACTAACATCGAAGCAATGAAGCTGGCGCTGGATGCGCAAGAACGTGCGTGGTTGTGGATGGAAAACCAAGCAGATGGACAGAGCAAAGGAGGCCATGTATTTGATGAGGTAAGAATAAATGACTGAACAAACCTTTGACCGCGTTATCTGGAGACCAGAGCTCCAGGCCATGTTTGCCGTCACCAGCGAAACCATCCGTAAATGGCTCAAGGCCGGCAAGCTACCAGCACCAGACGTTGCCATGAGCCGGCGCACCAACGGCTGGCGAATCTCAACACTGCACAAGCATGGCATCAACCTGCCGGCATAATCCAGTCGGCAAATGCTTGCAGCATCTCGCGGCGTTCTGGCAGATACTCTGCCCGGTTGTAGGCTGAGCGCACCTTGTCATCCGGGACGTGCGCCAGCTGTCGCTCGATCGCATCCTTATTGAAGCCGTTTTCATTGGCCCAGGTGCTGCCTACCGTTCGGAACCCGTGGCCCGTCATCTGCCCCTTATAGCCAATCCGGCCAATTAGATACAGCACCGAATTCTCACTCATCGGCCGGTCATCCCGCCAATCATTCGGAAAAACGTACACTGATCGCGTACGGCTGCGCAGATCTGCCAGAATCGGCAATGCCTGGCGCGGCAGCGGCACCACATGATCCCGGCGCCGTTTCATCTTGCCCGCCGGAATAACCCAGGTATCCCCCTCGATCTCATCCCATCGCATCATCCGCAGCTCAGCGGTACGCACCCACGTCAACGCCAGTAATCGGCAAGCCAGCACACTCTGCAAATCATTTTCCAGTGCCAGGCGCTCAAAAAACGCCGGAAGGTCCTGCAATTCCAGCGCTTTGAAATGCGTTACCCGGGCACGGCCAAACGCCTTTTCCGGGCGAATCAGCGCTGCCGGGTTGATCGTGGCATGACCGTGCTCGATCGCCCACTCAAACACCTGGCTGACCCACATCCGAACCCGCCGCACATACACAAACTTCCCCTGGGCATCGAGCAGTCGCAGCGGCTCGAATAGATCATCCCGCGTAATACTCCCGATCACCGTATTGCCCAGTGCCGGGTACAGGTGCATCTCGATACCCCGCAACGCATTGGATCGATAGCCGTCTGTCACATCCACCCGGCCCTCCCAATAGCGCTCAGTGGCCTCTTTCAGGCTCATCCCCTTGCGCCGCGCCTTGCGATCTGCCATTGGATCACCGCCATCGCGCAGCGTTGCCTTGATCTCGTCACGCTTTGCCCTGGCCTCGGAAAGCGACACATCCGGATAAGGACCCAGCGATCGCGTCTGTGGTCGGCCATTTAGTCGGTAGGCTACCCGCCATGTCTTGCTCCCCGTTGGTGCTACAAACAAGAACAGACCGCCCCCATCAAACAGCTTGTAAGCCTTATCAGCTGGTCTGGAAGCCTTGATCTGCGCGTCTTTCAGGGTATTTGTAGGCATTTTGGTGGTTTCCGAGTTTCGATGCCTACAAATCTACCTACACACTCGGGTTGTTGCTCGCTGTTTTTGAGTGGGATTGCGTTGGGTATCATTGGGCAAAAAAAGAGCCGAAGCCCGTATTCTACGAGGGTTTCGGCTGTTTCGGACTGCCTAAATTTAATTAAAGTTTCTATGTAATGGCGGACAGGGCGGGATTCACACATCTATCAACCATAATGGTTTGAAGGCTGCTTTTTTTACGATGCCTACAAAAATACCTACTCACTGCATTTGGCGAAAGGTATTTTCGCCGGATTCTACCACCGGCCAGAATGGCGCTTTCTCGATGCCTGTTCGAGCTCCCAATCCTCACGACATTCTGCATCGCACCAGCGCCGACCATTGGCCAGCTCGGCATTACACCAAAGACAGTGGCCGGTCGATTTGACGACACTGCAATGTTTTCTGGCGCTGCTGATAGCTAGATCTCTTTCTAGTTGCTCGCGTTCGCTGGCCCTGTCAAAGATATCAGTCATTACGCACCCCATCGATCACGGCATAACATGCAATCAGGCCTGCCCTCACTTCATCGGCTCGGGCAGCTTCCCCGACAAGAAAACTTGCATCTGATCTTGAAAGCTCGGCCCCGGTTGCACCCGAGCAGCCAGTGACGGATATTGCGGACAAGCCGGGGGCACGCTCGGGGCGGTGCCGCAGGCCGGCAAGATCAGAGCGCAGGCGGTTATTGATAGCAGCCTGGTCGGCAGCTTGTTGGCGGATAGCAGCATTGGCTTTCTCCTGATTGGCACGCTCGATACTGAGCGCCTGTTGCACAGCGGCAGCCTTGTCGGCATTGATCCGACTTAGCCACCAGGTATTTTTGGCGCTACTCCCCCAGGCGTACCCGCCAAACAGCAGCGCAATGGCCGAAGCCAGGGCGCCTAATAACATCCATGGATTAAGGGTTGGCATGGTTATCTCCCAGGCAAAGCGCCATTTCGGCTTTACGGCGTTTGGTCAGGCCAGGTAGCGGTACCATGGATCCGCCCACGTTGGCTTTATTCCAGCGTGGCAATTCGCGGCAGGCCTCATATAACCGCCCCTGTTTCAGTAACCGGGCGGCGGTTGATCGGCTGGTATCGCAGGCAATGCGTGGTCCAATGTTGTAAACCGCATCACCAAAGGCAGCCAGCACATGATCAGGCAAGCCCGGAACACAACGATCGACAGTACGGATGGCATCGAGCATGTCGTTATCCAGCCGGGTTCGGCATTCCTCCAGGCTATATTTCTTGCCTTTTTGCACCTGTGTCGTTGAACCGTAGCAAACAGTGAGGATTCCAGGGGGGTCGTAATAGGCATATTGGCGCAGCCCTTCTGCCGGAATGGCAATAGCGGTCGCTATAGCGGCTGCAACCTTGAGCCGTTTCATCCGGTCGGTATGATTTTCCATTACAGACCTTTCTGCACGACCAGGCGCGCCACAAACGCAGCTGCCGTAAAAAACAGCGATAGTCCAGCAAATAGACCTGGCTCGATCTTATGGCCCAGCAGGGGCAGCGCCACCTCGCAGCCAGAAAGAATCCCGGCCAGAACAATGAAGCGAATGCTCCAGGTGCGGCGCACCAGTTCGCGCCAGTTGTCATACAGTTTCATGAGTGAATCCCAAATTTGGCTTTAATACCCTCATAGACTGCCCAGCCGAGACCGATAAAAAACGTAGCCACTAGAGCCAGCTGGCCATGGTCTGACATTTTTCTCATGCGCTTACCAAAGCGCAGATCCTGCCGAAACTCCTCGACCGACTCAGGATCATTGATATCGACCCCGAGAATGGCAAAAGTTTTTTTCACAGCGCGCTCGACAGACTGCTCGATTACCTGTTTCATGATGGCTTCCTCGTCAGGGCATAATTCGTGCCCGTGGCGCTGGTGTTGATTGTTTCCCATGTCCTGACCTTTGCCTTTCTCTATTTGCTCGTCAGAGATTGATTGTGTGCGTCGATTTCGTGCGTTCATTTCCATGCCACCCAGGCGCCACCTTTTTTGTGCTGATTGCGCTCAACTAGCACCGGTGCCGTAAACGTAATACCCAGTTTCGGGTGTGTGATCCATAGCGCCTGACGCGGTGGCTCAAACGGAAAATTGTTTTGATTGGCATATTCGTCGTAGCCCTTTAGGCTGCCATTGACGATCAGGCGCTGCAGCTGGATCAGCTGGTGCCAGTGACCAACCAGCATCGTGTCGTACTCCAGATCAATCTGGGCATTCCGGCTACGCTTCTTATGGTCACCACGGATGATTGGTCCCAGGGCGCCAATCATGCCGTCGCCGCCTCGGAATTGATCACCATGGGTCAACAAATACCGATGCCCGAAAATCGAGTAATACGCATCCGGACCGTCAGGGATCAGGAATCGAACGCGCTTATCAGATTCAAAATGCTTCGCCAGGAATTGGTATAGCAGCCAGTCAAAGCTCGTGTAATTGCGCCCCTTAGCGCGGATCTTGTGCGTATTACGGCCATGGTTACCTGTTACGCATGGCACAAAAACATGACCAAACTCGTCGGCAAGCCGTTCAATACACCAGATCAGCACGCCCCACAGATCAATCACTGTTGGCATGATCTCGGTTTCATTGGTGGCGACCAGTTCCTCATGGATATCGCCCGATACCATGTCGCCTCCCAGGGCAAATACGATGCCCGGGTATTTCATGGTGCCGAGGTGCTTTTTACACAGGCTGACTGTGCGCACAATCATTTCCCGAGCGCGATCCTGGGCAATGCCCATGTCGTACTCATTGACGCCGCCGATCTGACGGGCATTCACTACCTCGCCCCAGTGCCAGTCGCTGGCAAAAAGCGTCGGTACGCCTACATCGTTGCTGGCAGATTTGCGCTCATTGTTAAGCCAGGCAGGTACGTCTGGGGTCTGCTCTGCCAGGCCAATGATCTTGCGCTTAACGTACTCGTCAGAGATCGTTTCACGCTGGGCGCTCGATACCTGGCTTTCCAGCTTGCGGATCTTGTCTTTGAGCATTGTCAGCTCATCAACGGGCTCTGCAAGCTCGGCAGCGATCGAAGGGGTTAACCCATAGGTTAACGCCGCCAGATAGCGGTTTCTAAACGTACTGGATGGTAGACCAAGGGCGCGGGCAGCGCCTTCAATAGATCCATGCCTAGCATGCGCGTCTAGTGCAGCCTGAGCAGCGGTTTTCGAGATCGGTGGAGTAGCCATAGGCATCCTCGATAAGGTTTAAAAGGTAATCCCCAGCAAACAGCCTCCACCTTGGCTGTTTTTTGCGCTGGTAATTTATGGGTTTTGATCATGACTATCCGATCAAATTCAGGAATTCTTTTTCATTTCGGCCAATATCTCGGCAGGCCTCGACGTAATCGTTGTATATGTCGAATTCCTCGCTGGGCGCGGTGCGCATCAGCTGGATTTCGTCAGTAATCGAGTACCTTTGCCGAATCATGGCGCGGACCTTTGCGTTGATCGCATCGATCTTTTCCTGACGTGCTTCGGGTGTCATGGTTAGGCGAAATCCGCTTTCGTAAAACCGTAGCGTTCAATCGTCGACAGATCCTCAACGGTTTCCCATACCGGCTCAATTGCTGGTCCTTCATAGCCTGTCTGGCCGTAACCTTCCGGATATTCGGCTACATTCTGTTGGCGGCTCATGCTGCCCTTGAGATAGGCCATGAATTCCAGATATTGCGCAGGATTCTGTTCTTGCAGCACATCGAGATCTTCGCGGTTGTTAATGACAGGTAATGCCATGATGTTTCTCCATCCAGGTAAAAAGATTGTGGGTATCTGCCCATTGCGCATGGCCAGACCATGAGGCCAGAAACTGATCGAGACCAGCACGATCATCCTGGCGAATAAAACGAGCGACCTTGCGCTTAGCCCGTAAAACAGAATCTCGGCGGAGCAGCTTGTGCGTAGCCCAGATGCGATAACCGAGAAAGTTGATACCGCGGCCAACGCCGGAGCATGACCACTTGCTGATCCGCATGCCCATCTGGTTGGCCGAGAATTCCTGAATGCGATAAAAATCATCCCGTAAGCGGGTCGGGTCATCACCCAGGATCACAATGTCATCCATGTAGCGTGCCCAACGACGGTGTTTAAGGTCATGGTGGATAAAATTATCCACTTGGCTACCATAGACATTGGCAAATAGCTGGCTAGTCAGGCTTCCGATTGGAATGCCGCAGCCGTTCGGCGGAATAATCTCGCGGAGTATTTTCAGCGTCAGCGGGCAACCAATCTTACGTTCGATAAGGCCGTGCAAAATTTCCCGATCTACCGATGGGAAAAACTTGCTGTAATCCGTTTTTAGATAGTGCGTTGCACTGGGCTTGCGCAGCTCAGCCTGTACGTATCTCACACCGGCATGCGTGCCCAGACCTGGGCGGCAGGCAAACGTATGATTGAGCAACGACCGCTCAAAGATCGGGCCAATCACATTACAGACCGCGTGCTGCACCAGGCGATCCTTAAAGTCCAACGCCGATATCAGCCGGGGTTTTGGCTCATAAATCGTAAATTCCCGATATTTGCCAATGTGGTAGTCGCCAGATGCAAGCTCATCGCGGATCCGGTTGATATTGATCTGAGCAAACTCTTTGAATTCTAGGTAGCCAAACGTCTGACGCTTAGCCTTGGCAGTATTGTAGTAAGCAACCCGTAAATTTTCCGGGTGGGTAATACGCTCGATTAGGTTTTTATGTCGTTTCATGTGAAAAGCCGGTTCCGGCGTTCGCTGGTCGCTTGTGGCGGCAGCTACTAACCGGAATGCCGAACCCAGTAACGTATTTCCCGAGGGAGGACAAACTGGCTGACCACATTGGTTGATGCGATCGGCCTGCTGGGCCGTAACCACAGCAGAGCGGTAAAACTTTGTCGTCACAGACGCCGCGAGCCCCGATGTTGTTGTTCGAGTTCGTGGGCGAGTTGTTCCAGTTCGAGCAGCGTGAGCCGCAGTTCGAACCGTTGTCCCAGTTGCCCCCAAAGATGACGGCGTTGTTATCCAGCCTGCCCCTTGCGTTTCTGCTTCACAATCCAGGCGCCCATGATCTTTCCCACTTCGGCGATCAGCACTAAGGCTGTTTCGCACTGATGCGGGGTGATCTGATGGCCTTTCAGGCTTAGCAGAAACCGCAACCAAAATCGCAGATGCGATAGTCCCGCATCGGCGATGTAGAGGCGAGATATCTGGCTCGACTTGCCCGCCTCCACAAATAACTGCACTTGCCCGAGCAGGCACTCGATAAACATCGACTTGGCGACACCATGCCTCCGGTCGATGTTTTGAGCGATTGGGTAGAGATACGAGATTACTTTCTCGTATTTCTCCACTATGGCCAGCTGCTCGTAACATGTAAATGCGTCCTTTATCGGATCCATCGGTGCTATCGCACCGATCAATCAAGGATCAGGTGGTCACAGACGCCGCGAGCCCCGACGTCGCCGCCCGAGTACGTGGGCGAGTTGTTCCAGTTCGAGCAGCGTGAGCCGCAGAGCGAACCGACGCCCCAGCCGCCCCCAAAGACGACGGCGTTTGACATCTGGTAGGTCGAACCACGGCCACCAGTGTTCGCCGTCCAGCTTGCGCCAGCAGCGCCGCCGCCGAATTCATCACACCAGATCCACATCACGCCAGAGGCCTGGTTGCAGCCCCATTTCGACAAGTAGGTTGCAGACCAACTGGTTGTGCCGGGGTCGGATCCGATTGAATTAGCCTCAGTCGTTCCATAGGCCAGCGCGTCAAACTCGCTATAAGTCGGCGAGCGCTTACCCCAGCTACGCAGCACCTCATTGGCTTCCCACCAGTTAAGCGAGCCATAGGCGTTGCTGCCGGTGCCGCCAAACTTGGTCGGGATCTTCGGTGGCGAACTGCCATCGGCGATCGTCACGCCGTATTTCGAGGTGCCATTAGTCAGGTGATCCACGCCGAGCAGATAGATATCAGACCAGAAACTTTCTGCTACCAGCACCATGCCACGCGGATCCGGGCAAGCCGGTCGGAATTTCAGATCCCAGAAGCTGTATTCATTGATCTGTGGTGTGCTGTTGCCGCCACCCGGGCTGCCGGAGTGACCGCCAGGCGCATAGTGGAAGCCGCCAATCTTGCGCCAGTTACCGGCGCCAGGTTCTGACGTATGGTTCGTTGTTGCCTGAATCGTGGCATCGTCTTTGACCCAGATAGCATAATCAGTGCCGGATGTCAGCGTTGGCATAGTGATTTCCGTTGCCGAACCAAAGCTCACCAGCGTGCTACCAACATAGATATACGTGCCGGCTTTGATGCTTGCTGTACCAGCGCCCGTTTTGCTGAATGCCACAGTTGATGGGTCTGCCTTGAAAAACATGCCGTAGGTTGGCGTAGGCAAAATTCCTAATGCTACTCTTGCATCGGCAGCAACTCCAGTTGTCCCAAGAAGATCTGCTAAAAAAGTGCGCTGATTTGTAAGCGCGGTTTTAAACTGGCCTTCGGTGACCGATGCGCCGGTAAAGTCGGTTGCTGCAGGTAGTGCTGTAGGCATGATTGCTCCTAATCAATTAAATTTGCTAATAGGCGGCTTGTTTTACATTGTTGAATGGTTTATTGCGTCCACATCAGGTTGGCGTCGGTTGTCCACATCGGAGATCCTGAGCCGAGAATGTTTTGCCCAACAATGGTCAGCATAGTTTCTGTGCCGCCCACGTTCTTTTTGAAATACAGCTTGCCGTCGTAGGTATTGATGGCCAATTCCGCTGCGGCAAGCTGTGCGGTAGTTGGCTGTTTGCCACTGACCGCCGATTGCTTGAGTTTGATGATGTTTGCCATAGGCAGGCTCCCTTTTCGCGCCTAAACAGGCCGGGTTAAAAATCAGAATGTGCCACCGTCGATAGTGGCAGACGGTGACAAGTAATCGGTACCAGCAACAGCGGCGGTGACTGACCCTGCACCGTTGCCTTTAAGCAAGCCAGAGGCGGTAATTGCCGCCTGGTAATCCGTGCCAGCAACCGCTGCACTGACCGACCCAGCGCCTGCGCCTTTGAGCAAGCCAGAGGCGGTGATTTTCGACTGAGCATCCGTGATGCCGTAGCCAGTCAGTGTGGTTGGGTTGGTGCCGCCGGTCACGCGGCCATAGGCATCGACAGTGACTGATTTGTAAGTGCTTGCACTGACGCCGGTGGTTGCCAGATCGATACTGTCGGCGTTGACAACGATGCGCGCCGAGGAAGCGGTACCGATATCAAGCTGGTTGCCTGTTTTGGTAAGACCCGCCCCGGCAACAATCTGCCCAGCACCTGAGAATTGCACCCAGGTGACGGCAGTGCTGCCCAGGGTGCCGCCCTGGTCTGACGTACACAGGAAGCCGTTGTCGGCGTTGGTCGTGCCCTGCTCGACAAAGACGTAGGCATTGGGAAACTCTGCCCAGACAGACATATCATCCGAGCGTGCCCAAGCGGTTGCCGAAACGATGTAGATACCGTTTTGAGCGGCGGTGGTCTGATCTTTGACCAGAACACGGTCACCGGCCACCAGGGCAATACCGTCAATCGTCATCGTTCCGGATAGGCTGGCGATGTTGGCGTTTGACGCTGCCTTGACCGACGCCTTTGGATCAAGCCCTTGGACGGCTAAATCCACGTAGTTTTTGGTGGCGGCATCCTGGGCGCTGACTGGATCGGCCAGACCAGATGCTTTCTGGTTGTTAAAACCGACAGCAGCGGTCGGGGCGGCCATTTGATCCAGGCGCGATGTGCGTACTTGGGTGTCAAAGTCGCTGATCTTGTTGGCGGTCAGGGTCGGTATATCCGTGGCAGCCAGCGAGAAACCTGCCGTGACGCGGCCTTTGGCATCGGTCGTCACCTTGGTGTAGGTGCCAGCCGTGCCCACCGAGGCCAGCGTCAATGAAATCGCAGTGGTGCCAGATCCGCTGGCGTCACCAGAGACGGTAATACTCTGGTTTTCCGTCAGGTAACCCTGCGCCTTGACGAATGCCGTGCTTGCCGCCTTGGTGCTGTTATCCGTGCCGGTTAGGGTACCGACGACTGGCGTGTTCGAGAATGTCTTGTTGCCGCCGATGGTCTGATCCGTCGATTTATCAACAAAAGCACCGGGGCCAGCGATGGCCATGATTGAGGTGGCAGAGCCTCCAGCGCCGCCGGTGCCAACCCCGTAATAGAGCGTCGAATCGACCTCGTTAAAGGCTAATTCGGCGTTTTCGAGCGACGCCGGAGCGCCGGTTGCGCCGGTTAGACGGCGTTTAATGCGTACTGTGTTAGTCATGATTGCTCCCAGTTAAAAGTTGCCGCCGTCAGTCAGCGACGTTGATGATGTGTTTTCCCAAAAATTGCCTGCAAACCTTAAGTGATCTCCAACCGAAAGCGCAGCCAACTGGAATCCATAGCCACCAATCGTGTTTGGCCCAGGAATACCTTGAATGCCTTGAATACCAACACCAGGCACACCTTGTAAGCCCTGCTCGCCCTTTGGGCCAATTGTTGCCAATGACACTTCTATCGATGCCGGGGCCACCTGTTGCACTTCGATAATTGGCGGCTCAGCGCTGGTTACCTGAATGGAATTCAGCGTAACCGTTGATATTTCGATGCTTGTCGTCATTTTGTGACGTCCTCGATAATCGGAATCAAAAATGTCTCACTAGATCGATTGATCCCTTGATCATCAATCTGAATATCACAACGTGCCGCATCAATAGGCCAAAGTCGCGTGTCAGGATTAACGGGCACAAGCGCATACTTGCCTGGGTTAGTTGTTTGGTTTTC
Organism: Fluviibacter sp.; assembly: GCA_051006675.1. Lineage (GTDB taxonomy): Bacteria > Pseudomonadota > Gammaproteobacteria > Burkholderiales > Rhodocyclaceae > Fluviibacter. The sequence goes on along the minus strand of JBPCSW010000286.1, from coordinate 924 downwards.
GGAAATCACTCGCAGCTCTGCAATCAAGGAGCCGGAGCTACCACGAATCTGAGAAGTAATTGTCAGTCCGGTGATGTCAGTCGGTGTGTTATCGACTTTCCAGGTACAGGCCAGGGAAAATGTGTCGCCGCGCTTAAAGGGTGCAATAGTTTTCATGGTTTTCCTCGATTAGTAGCCCTGCACAACAGCGTCAACAACGCCAGAGATTTGCGCGCCGGAGATATCAAAACACTTGACCAGCGGACCAATCACAACGTCTTTATCGGAAACGATTGCAGTAAAAGCCGCAGACGTTCCGGCAAGCAATTGCAGGTTGACCGCTTTTATTTCGTAATAGTCTTTTGTGATAGGCAGCCGGGCGCCATCGATACCGATGGCAATATTTGACAGCGTCTCAATAATGTCCGGTACGTCAAAACTTGCAGCTAGCGCAGAGATCGTGCCGCGATTCGCCCCGAAGCTGATATCAATCTGGAATTCGTACTTGTCTTCCTGGGCAACAACTGAGCCTGGCCACGGGCTCATTGGTGGTGGCGGTGTCCACATTGTGTCTGTTGTGTTATGCCACATAGTCTGCGGATCGCCAGACCACATCTTATTTGCGCCAAGGCGTCGATACTGTATTGTCCAACTATCCCCTGCAATCGATGCCGGGAGCGTTAAATTGCTGCCAGCCGAATGCGCCGGGGCATCGACCGTAAAGTTGTATGTCATCGGGTAATACGTTGCAGCGCGCCACATGGCATCCGATTCTAGGTGCCACATCGATGCGGCATCATTCGGATTCCACATAGTGCCCTGCTCGTCTGCCACGACATCGCCGGAAATCACTTGGCAATTCGTCAGCGTGCCAGGGAATCCTTGTGCGCCAACGTCAACCATCAGAATCACGTTATCAACCAAAGCATCGCCCAGGTCGAGCAC